>CAMLNT010000229.1 GCA_946481425.1 uncultured Brevundimonas sp. | reverse complement strand
CCTTACCAACCTTTCACTCGCCCCGGTCCTTCGGCGAGACTAGGCTCCGCGCCGCAGATTGAGGGAGCCTGCCATGATCGACCGCCGCCGCCTTATGATGACCGCCGCCGCGACGGCCGCCGTTGGCGGGTTCGTCTCGCGCGCCTTCGCCCAGGAGATGCCGGTGCTGGAGCCGGCGCCCGGCTCCGATCCGGCGGTCGCCGCCGCCGCCAACGCCATCTACGACCAGGCCTTCATGCTGGGCCTCACCACCAGCCCGGAGACCCTGACGGCCCTGGGGCTGGACCGCCAGCCGCAGTTCGCGGCCGCCCGCTCGCAGCTGGACGACCGCACGGTCGAGGCCTTCAACCGCAACGCCGACCTGCAGCTCGGCCTGCTGAACCAGCTCAAGGCGCTGGACGCCTCGCGCCTGGCCGGCATGGACAAGGTCAACTACGACACCATCGTATTCGTGGCCGAGACGTCCGAGGAAGGCCGCCGTTTCGACTATGGCGCACGTGGCTTCCCTCAGGCCTATGTCGTGAACCAGCTGTCCTCGGCCTACATCAACCTGCCGGACTTCCTGGACCAGAACCACGTCGTCGAATCTGCCGAGGACATGACGGCTTATCTGGCCCGCGTCGAGGCCTATGGCGCCGCGCTCGATCAGGAGACGGAACGTGCGGTGGCCGACGCCGGCCGCGGCGCCGCGCCGACCGATTTCATGATCGACAAGGCCCTGCTGCAGCTGCGCGGCGCGCGTAACGCCCCTGCGGCCGAGGCCGTGCTGGCCGTGGCCGCGACCCGCAAGGCGTCGGAGGCCGGCTTGCCCGACGCCGGACCCGAGGCCGCCCGCATCATCGAAAGCGTGGTCTATCCAGCGCTGGACCGCCAGATCGCGGCGCTCGAGGCGATGCGGCCGACCGCCAGCCACGACGCGGGCGTGTGGCGTCTGCCCGACGGCGAGGCCTATTACGACTGGGGCATCAAGACCTTCACCACCACCACCATGACCGGCGAGGAGATCCACCAGCTGGGTCTCGAGCAGGTGGCCGAGATCGAGGGGCGGATGGACGCCCTGATGCGCGAGAACGGCCTGACCCAGGGCACGACCGGCGAGCGCCTGACCGCCATGGGCCGCGATCCGCGCTTCCTCTATCCGAACACCGACGAAGGCAAGGAACAGCTGCTGGCCGACCTGAACCGTCAGATCGAGGTCGTGACGCCGCGCCTGACCCCGCTGTTCGGCCAGCATCCGCGCGCGGCCGTCGAGGTGCGCCGCGTGCCGCCGTCGATCGAGGCCGGCGCGCCGGGCGGCTACTACAACTCGCCGACGCTCGATGGCTCGCGCCCGGGCGCCTACTACATCAATCTCAGGGACACGGCCGAGAACCCGAGCTGGACTCTGCCGACCCTGACCTATCACGAGGCCAATCCGGGCCATCACTGGCAGATCGCCCTCGCGCTGGAAGCGCAGGGCATCCCCATGCTTCGCAAGGTCGTCGGCTTCTCGGCCTATTCGGAAGGCTGGGCCCTCTATGCGGAACAGCTGGCCGACGAGATCGGCATGTACGCCGACGATCCGTGGGGCAAGATCGGCTATCTGCAGTCGTTCCTGTTCCGCGCCGTGCGTCTGGTCGTCGACAGCGGCATGCACAAGCTGCGCTGGAGCCGCGAGCAGGCCATTCGCTACATGACCGAGCACCTCGGCGAGCCGGAATCCAACTGGGTCACCGAGATCGAGCGCTACTGCGTGTGGCCGGGCCAGGCCTGTTCCTACAAGGTCGGCCAGACCGTCTGGGACAACCTGCGCACCGAGGCCATGGCCACGATGGGCGACCGCTTCAGCCTGTCGGGTTTCCACGACGCGGGCCTGCTGTCGGCCGCCATGCCGCTGGCGGTGCTGGAACAGCGCATCCGCGACTGGGCGGCTGCCTAGGCTCTAGCCGCCGTCGGTCCAGACGGTCTTGTAGAGGTCAAAGCGCCGGTCCCGCAGATTGCGCACCGTTCCCTGGGACTTGGCCCAGGCGAGGTCGGACAGGTCGAGATCCGCGACCGTGACGGTCTCGACGTTCTCCGACGCCTCGGCTGCCACGCCGTCCCGGGCGAAGGGGAAGTCGCAGGGTGTCAGGATGCAGGACTGGGCGTACTGAATGTCCATGTTCTCGACATTGGGCAGGTTGCCCACATTGCCCGACAGGGCGACGTAGCACTGGTTCTCGATGGCCCGGGCCTGACTGCAATAGCGCACCCGCAGATAGCCCTGCCGGTTGTCGGTGCAAAAGGGAACGAACAGCAGCCGCGCGCCCTCGTCGACCAGGCGACGGGCCAGCTCCGGAAACTCGGAATCGTAGCAGATCAGGACGCCGATCGGGCCGCAGTCGGTGTCGATGGCGTGGACCCGGTCGCCGCCCTTGATGTTCCACCAGTGGCGTTCGTTGGGCGTGGGGTGAATCTTCTCCTGGGCATGGACCGAGCCGTCGCGGAGAAAGACGTAGGCCACGTTCTGGATGTCGCCGTCTTCGGTGATGGTCGGATGCGATCCGCCGATGATGTTGATGTTGTAGGAGACCGCCATCTCGCGGAGCGCCTCGGTGAAGCGCGGGGTATAGCGAGTGAGGGCCTCGATCGATTCCGCGGGGGTCAGCTTCTTGGGTTCCAGTGACAGGAGCTGCAACGTGAACAGCTCGGGAAAGACCACGAAATCCGAGCGGTAGTCGGCAGTGATGTCGACGAAGTACTCGATGTTGGCGATGAACTCCTCGAAGCTTGTCACCTTGCGGGCCTGGAGCTGGACGGTGGCCACCCGGACTGTCTCCTTGACGGCGAAGGCGGCGCCCCGGCCATGGGTCTCGGCATAGTAGGGATTGCGCCAGACCATGTGGGCCGCGTTGCCCATCGACTGGGCGTCGGACGACAGATAGCCCTTGAGCACCCCGATCGGCTCGAAGCCGGAGCGCAAATGGAAGCCGATCACCGGGTCGTTCATCTTGCGGGCGGTGACGGCGTCCAGATAGGCCTCCGGCTCGGGATAGGGGTTTTTCTTGCGCGACAGGCCCGGCATGCGGCCGCCGAAGACGATGCCTTTCAGGTTCTGGGCTTCGCACAGGTCGCGGCGGGCGTCGTAGAGGCGTTGGCCGATACGCAGGCGGCGCCGGTCGGGGTCGACGCAGACCTCCATGCCGTAGAACCACTCGCCTGTCGGATCGTGACGCGCCGCATAGCCGCCGCCGGTGATGTCCCACCAGGTGTGGGGACCCATGGCGGTCTTCTCGTCGATGCGGAATCCGGCGGCGTAACCGACGATCTCGTCCTCGTATTCAACCACGAACTGCCCGTCGGGATAGGCCGCGATCTGGCCGCGCAGCATGCCCGCCGAGTAGGCGGGCATGTCCTTGTAGACCTTGGCTACGAGCACGGCGATGGCGGGCACGTCGGCCGAGCGGGCGTTGCGGATGTTGAGGACGGCCGGCTTGTTTGACTTGTTCATGGAGGCATAACGCTCAAGCTTGGCTGGGGATCACCACA
>CAMLNT010000228.1 GCA_946481425.1 uncultured Brevundimonas sp. | reverse complement strand
AACGAGGCCAACGAAGGCCAGATGGAGATCAACCGGGGTGACGTCCGCTGGACCGAGGAGGGCGTCCAGCAGGGCGGCTTCTATTTCCCGACGCTCATCCATGAACTCGGCCATGGCCATGGGCTGTCCCACCCCCATGATAACGGCGGACGCTCGTCCATCATGCCTGGCGCCGATGGCGGCACCGGTGGCCTGGGCGGCGGCTTCGGCGACTGGGGCCTGAGCCAGCAGGTCTTCACGATCATGTCCTACAACGACGGATGGACGCCCGATGCTCCGTACAACGCCGCGCCCGTGGGCCACGGTGGCCCGCGCTCCGGCGGCCTGACCGGTACGGAGGTCGACCACTTCGGATGGCAAGGCACCCTGGCCGCTCTGGACATCGCGGTGATCCAGGACAAGTACGGCGTCAACGAGGAGTGGGCCCGCGGCAACGACGTCTACGAGATCAAGGATTTCAACGGCGCCGGAAACTTCTACCAGACCATCTGGGACGGCGGCGGCACAGACGAAATCCGCTACTCCGGTTCCGCCGATGCGACGATCGATCTTCGCGCCGCTACCCTCCAGTACGAGCAGGGCGGCGGCGGTCGGGTTTCTTTCGCCATGGGCCTTTGGGGCGGCTTCACGATCGCCAACGGCGTGACCATCGAAAAGGCGACGGGCGGGCAGGGCGATGATGCCCTGATCGGCAACGCGGTGGCCAACACCTTGGCCGGCGGGCTTGGCGACGACACGCTGCAGGGTATGGAGGGTAACGACGTCCTTGAGGGCTACAGCGGCGCCGATGCGATCGACGGCGGCGCCGGGCGTGACGAAGCCATCTACACGCGGTCCGATGCCGGGATCACAGTACGCCTCGACGGCTCGGTCAGCTCTGGCGGCCATGCCCAGGGCGATACGCTGACGTCGATCGAGGGTGTCCGCGGTTCGGCCTTCAATGACCGTATCACCGGCTCCGCTGACGCCAACACGCTGCGTGGCGGCGATGGCGTCGACTACATCGAGGGGCTGGCCGGGGCGGACGTCTTGGATGGCGGCAATGGCCGGGACGAGTTGGGCTATGCCCAGTCCAACGGCGCGGTTGTGGTCGATCTCGGTACAGGTGTCGTGTCGGGCGGGCATGCGGCGGGCGACCGCATCAGCGGCTTCGAGGGCGTGCGCGGCTCCGCGTTCGCAGACACCCTGCGCGGATCAGCCGACGGAAACACGCTGACTGGGCTGAACGGGAATGACACCCTCGAAGGGCTGGGTGGCGCTGACTATCTTGTTGGAGGGTTCGGCGCCGACCGGCTCATCGGTGGCGCCGGCAACGACACACTCTCGGGCGGCGACGGCGCAGACCGTTTCGTGTTCTCTGGGGCGTCCGGCTACGACAACATCACCGACTTCGCCGCCGGTCTGCTGGGCAGCGACGTCATCGAGCTCGATTCCTCTATCTTCACCAGCTTCGCTGACGTTCTGGCCCATGCAACGGACTCTCTGGCTGGACTTGTGATCAGCAAGGGCGGCGTGACGATCCGGCTTCAGGGCGTCCTTGAGGCTCAGCTGGACGTCGGTGACTTCAGCTTCGTCTCGCCCGCTCCGCTGATGGCCGAGAAGTCGAGCGATCTGATCAGCGACGACCCGCTGGTGCTGCCGGCGAGCGCCGGTCCCGAGCAGAAGACGTGGGCTGAGCCGACTCAGCTGGACTGGGACGATCCGCTGATCCTGCCAGCCGGTCTCGAGGACAAGATGGTCGCTGAGGCCGAGCCCGAAGTCTGTAGACCCAACGGAGAGGTCGTGTCCGTTACGTCGGAATACGACCTGATGGAAATCGGCCTTTCGAGCTTCGATGGCCGGGATCCGCATCGTTTCCTACTCGAGCCGCGTAGTCTTGACTGGATTGTCTAAAGCCGCACCGGCTTGACGCAGAGGTGGGTGGCGCGTAGAAGCCGCCCACCTTCGAGTCGGGCGCTCGCGCCCTTCGAGATCGTGACAATCGAACGCGTCGGGCTGTGCCCGCCGGAACGGCCAGAGCGCCCGTTCCGGCTTTTGCGTTTGCCCCACCGCGTCAGCGGTGATGCGTTCGACTGGCAGGGTCTGTCTCGAAACAACCCGGGCGGCCAATGTCGTCCAAAAGAAGGCTCTGAAGCGCTTCGGCCGAAAGGCACACGCTTCCACATCGAAAGAGACACAAGACCGAATGCCTACGATCAACCAGCTGATCCGCAAGCCCCGTCAGCCCAAGCCCGTCCGCAACAAGGTGCCGGCGCTCCAGGGCTGCCCGCAGCGCCGCGGCGTCTGCACCCGCGTCTATACGACGACCCCGAAGAAGCCGAACTCGGCTCTGCGTAAGGTCGCCAAGGTGCGTCTGGCCAAGACCGGCGTCGAAGCCGTGTGCTACATCCCCGGTGAAGGCCATAACCTGCAGGAGCACTCGGTGGTCCTGATCCGCGGCGGCCGCGTGAAGGACCTTCCGGGCGTCCGCTACCACATCCTGCGCGGCGTGCTCGACACGCAAGGCGTCAAGGACCGCAAGCAGCGCCGTTCGCTCTACGGCGCCAAGCGTCCGAAATAAGCCCTGCGCGTCCAAAGATTTAAGAGGAACATCCCATGTCCCGTCGTCGCCGCGCAGAGAAGCGCGAAGTCCTGCCGGATCCCAAGTTCGGCGATCTGGTCGTCACCAAGTTCATGAACTACGTCATGTACGAGGGCAAAAAGGCCGTGGCCGAGAACATCGTCTACGGCGCCTTCGACATTCTGGAAGCCAAGCGCCGCGAGTCGACCGCTCTGGAAACCTTCCACTCGGCCCTTGAGAACGTCTCGCCGGCCGTGGAAGTGCGCTCGCGCCGGGTCGGCGGCGCCACGTATCAGGTGCCGGTTGAGGTCCGTCCGGACCGTCGTCGCGCCCTGGCCATTCGCTGGGTCATCAACGCCGCGCGCAACCGCGGCGAGAACACCATGACCGAAAAGCTGGCCGGCGAACTGCTGGACGCGGCGAACAACCGCGGCTCGGCCGTCAAGAAGCGCGAAGACACCCACAAGATGGCCGAGGCCAACCGGGCGTTCTCGCACTACCGCTGGTAGGGCCTTCAAAGCGTCATAGACGCTGACTATCTAGGGTATCGGTCGCGGGCGGTTTGAGCTAAATCGCCCGCGCCGCTTATCCGCACAGACGAATCCATCCGACCGGGGCGCCCAACCCGCGCCCACACACATTATCAAGGCGCTCCCCATGGCCCGTACGCACAAGATCGAAGACTACCGCAACTTCGGCATCATGGCCCACATCGACGCGGGCAAGACCACGACGACCGAACGCATCCTCTACTACACCGGCAAGTCCCATAAGATCGGCGAAGTCCACGACGGCGCCGCGACCATGGACTGGATGGAGCAGGAGCAGGAGCGCGGCATCACCATTACGTCGGCCGCAACGACCGCGTTCTGGAACGGCAAGCGCCTGAACATCATCGACACCCCGGGCCACGTGGACTTCACGATTGAAGTCGAGCGTTCGCTGCGCGTCCTCGACGGCG
>CAMLNT010000227.1 GCA_946481425.1 uncultured Brevundimonas sp. | reverse complement strand
GGTCGAAACGCACACTACCCCTACGGTCACCGGACCCGAAGTCCGGCGCTCCGCCTGCCCTCCCACCTTCCGAGCCAAGGCCGGATGTCGATGAACCGCGCCCTAGTCCAGCCCCAGCTCCCTGCGCGCCTTCTTCGTCAGCTTTCCGGCCACGATTTCGCGCGCGATCATCAAGTGCTCGGCCAGCTCGTCGTCGGGCCAGGCGTCCAGCGTCTGCAGGTTCACCCATTTGTTGCGGGCCATATAGGGCGCGGGGCGGGCGCGACCGGTCTCGGTCAGGACCGCATAGGCGATGTCCGAAACCTTGAAGCTGATCCCGCCAGTCTCGCCGACCATGGCGAAGATCTTGCCGCCGATCCGGTAGGCGTCATGATGCTCGCCGAACGGATGGTCCATCGTCACGGCCTTCAGACCGAGACAGAAGTCCCGGACGCTCCCCCGATCCATGGGTCAGGCGTCCACGCCCACTCCGGCCGGACAATCCACGCCCGTGCCGCCGATGCCGCAGTAGCCATCCGGATTCTTCGCCAGATAGCCCTGATGATAGCCTTCGGCGAAATAATAGGGCGGGCGCGACGCGATCTCCGTCGTGATCGGCCCGTAGCCCTTCGCCGACAGCGCGGTCTGATAGGCGTCCCGGCTGGCCTGGGCCGCCGCCCTTTGGGCCTCATCGGCATAGTAGATGGCCGAGCGGTACTGGGTGCCCACATCATTGCCCTGGCGATTGCCCTGGGTCGGGTCGTGGTTCTCCCAAAACACCTTCAGCAGGTCCGCATAGGAAATCTGCGCCGGGTCGAATACCACCTCGACCACCTCGGCATGGCCGGTGTCTCCCGAACAGACCTCGCGATAGGTCGGGTTCGGCGTGGACCCCCCCGCATAGCCGGCGGAGGTCACCCAGACGCCCGGCAGCTTCCAGAACACACGCTCCACGCCCCAGAAGCAGCCCATGCCGAACACCGCGCTTTCGAAGCCTTCAGGATGAGGGCCCTTCAGCGGTCGGCCCAGGACGAAATGAACCTCGTCGGTCGGGATCGGATCGGGGCGGCCAGGCAGGGCGGGGCCGGAGCGGAAGTCGGCGGGCATCGGTTTCTCCTTCTCGCGCGTATATGGGCCGGGCCGTCCGTCTTTGCATCCCCGCGCGGCCGCTGATCGGAGAGAGCACATGCGCCGTCTTGTCCTAGCGACCTGCCTGTCCGCCCTCCTGGCCGCCTGCGGGCCGACCGGGGATCTGGGCGATCCGTATGGCGGTGACCCGAGCCTGCCGGCGCCAGCCGAACAGGGCCCGGTCCCGGTCGTCAATGTGGCCGAAGCGGTCGGCTGGCCAGATGGCGCGGCGCCGACCGCGCCCGACGGATTCACCGTCACTCGCTACGCCGAGGATCTGGATCATCCGCGCTGGATGCACCTGCTGCCCAATGGCGATGTCCTCGTCGCCGAATCCTCGACCGAGCCCGAGCCCGGCGGCGGCATCCGCGGGTTCGTCATGCGCATGCTTCAGCGGCGAGGCGGGGCGCTCAACGAAAGCGCCGACCGGATCACGCTGCTGCGCGACGCCGACGGAGACGGTGTGGTGGAGACCCGCTCGCTGTTTCTCGAAAATCTCAACCAGCCGTTCGGCATGGCCCTGGTCGGTGACACGCTCTACGTCGGCAACACCGATGGGGTCGTGGCCTTCCCGTACCGCACCGGCCAGACCAGCATCGAGGCTGAGGGTCGAACGATCGCCTCCTTCCCCGGCGCCTCGGGCCACTGGACCCGCAACCTGCTGGCCTCCGAGGACGGCCGGCGGCTCTATGTGACTATTGGCTCCAAGAGCAACATCGGCGACGAGGGGATGGAGGTGGAAGAGGGCCGCGCCCTTATCCGCGAGATCGATCTCACCACCGGCCAGAGCCGCGTTTTCGCCTCCGGCCTCAGGAACGCCAATGGCCTGGACCGCGAGCCCTCGACGGGTGTGATGTGGACCGTGGTCAACGAGCGCGATCTGCTCGGCGACGATCTCGTGCCAGACTACATGACGCGTGTCCGCGACGGCGACTTCTACGGCTGGCCCTGGAGCTACTGGGGCCAGACTGTCGACACCCGCGTCCAGCCGCCCAATCCGGAGATGGTGGCCCGCGCCCTGACGCCAGACTACGCCCTGGGCGCCCACACGGCCTCGCTCGGCCTCATGTTCGCGCGCGAAGACAGCCTGACCCCAGAGTGGCGCAACGGCGTCTTCATCGGCCAGCACGGCTCCTGGAACCGTTCGGAGCCCGTCGGCTACAAGGTCGTTTTCGTCCGCTTCGCCAACGGCATGCCCACCGGCCGGCCGGTCGACTTCCTGACCGGCTTCCTCGACCGCGAGGACCGGGCCTTCGGCCGGCCGGTCGGCGTCGCCTTCGATCGCACCGGCGCCCTGCTGGTCGCCGATGACGCCGGCGACATCGTCTGGCGCGTCGCGCCTTCCCAAGCCTTGCCCCGCGCTCCCGCTTAGGCTAGTTCCCCGCCCTCCCGCCGGGGTGGCGTTCGCCGCCGCCCCGACTGGTACGGACAGGTGGCCGAGTGGTTGAAGGCGCACGCCTGGAACGCGTGTATAGGTGAAAGCCTATCGAGGGTTCGAATCCCTCTCTGTCCGCCAGCCAGTCCCCCAAACTGTCTCTGTAAAATTCAGCGCTGGCTAACCCGCCGAAATGTCGCGGGAACTGCCGTCAATTCCCTACCGGCCGGCTGATTTCTGGGGCTGGCATCGCCCGAATTCGTGCACTTCGGTCCGGGCGGTCTCCGTCTGACCCAGTTCCCTTGAGTTTCCCTGGTAACAGCGAACTTATCAGCGAAACTTCGACGCTCAATCCGCGCGATGGGGATCCGAACCTCAGTGCGGCTCTGGAGAATCGAGTGCGCGAAACGCTTTCGGCATCACACTCGCAGGGAAATATTCTCGCCCGATCAGGGAATGGATGGTGCGTAAGCAGCGAACGCTTCGAGCGCTCTATGGGAACGCCCGATGCTGGTCCGCCCAAGCAAATGGCACGGCGCCCGCCATCAACTGTTCCAGCAGCATTGTCAGCTTAACTCCCCGACCCGCAGCGAACTCGCTGCGTCCGCCTCTCACGCTGCTGCGGTTGCCTTGCTCCAGGCGTCATTAGCCGCGCTCCGGAAAGTTCGGAGGGTATCGCGGCTGATCAGGTGACGCTGGGTGTAGAAGGTGTTGTAGACGCTGGCGTGGGTGGTCAGGAAACGCTGGGCTGAGCTCTGGGACTTGAAGAGCTGCATCTTTCGCTCCCGCCTCCGGATCGGCAGGTGGGAGTTTTCAGCCCTGTTGTTCTCTCGAAGCCGGCCGGGTCGGTGGATGCCGTCCAGCCCTAGCTCTCGCAGCGCTGAGCCATACGACGCCAGTCCGTCGGTGACGATCACTTCCGGCTCCACCGGCTGGTTACGCAGCAGGCGCTTCAGCAGCTTCAGCGCCGCGTCGTGATCCCTGCGCATTTGCACCACGACATCGAGCACCTCCCCCTCGTCGTCGACGGCGCGCCAGAGATAC
>CAMLNT010000226.1 GCA_946481425.1 uncultured Brevundimonas sp. | reverse complement strand
TCGAGCAGGACGGGCTGCTGCCCGATGACCTGCGGATCTGGGCCATCTCTCGCAGCGAGGAGGAACGGGGCGAATTCCTCGATCGCATCCGCAAGTCCATCGGCGCCGCTGCAGACGAAGGCTCGGCCTTCGAGCGCATGACGGGTCGCCTGACCTACCTGGCCGCGGACGCGACCTCCGCCGAGGGGCTCCAGCCTCTGGCGGATGCCGTGGGTCCCGATGCTCAGCCGGTCTATTTCCTGGCGGTTTCGCCGACCCTTTATGCGCGGATCGCTGCGGCGCTGAAGGCCGCTGGCCTGGCGCGGGCCGACAGCCGCATCGTGCTGGAAAAGCCGGTCGGCCGCGACCTCGCCAGCTTCCGGCAGATTGATGACGCCGTGGCCGCCGCCTTCACCGAGAGCCAGGTGTTCCGGATCGACCACTACCTGGGCAAGGAAACCGTCCAGAACCTGATCGCGCTCCGCTTCGGCAACACCATGTTCGAGCCGCTGTGGAACAATCTCACGATCGACCACGTCCAGATCACCGTCGGCGAGACGGTCGGGGTCGGCGACCGGTGGCCGTATTATGACGAGTACGGCGCGCTAAGGGACATGCTGCAGAACCACATGCTGCAGCTGCTGTGCCTGGTGGCGATGGAGCCGCCGAGCGATCTGGATCCGGACTCGGTGCGCAACGAGAAGGTGAAGGTGCTGCGCTCGCTGCGCCCGATCACGCCGGAGGAGGTCGAGCGGGTGACCGTGCGGGGCCAGTACGTCGCCGGCATCAGCGACGGCCAGATCGCCCAGGGTTATCTGCAGGAACGGGGCGCGGCGTCCGACACCGAGACCTTCGTGGCCATCCGGGCGGATATCGATAACTGGCGCTGGGCGGGCGTGCCGTTCTTCATGCGGACCGGCAAGCGGCTGGCCGAGAAGCGGACCGAGATCGTCATCCAGTTCAAGCCGGTGCCTCATTCGATCTTCGATTTCGGACGCGGCGACCTGCAGGCCAACCGCCTGGTGATCGAACTCCAGCCCGAGGAAGACATTTCCCTCACGGTGATGAACAAGCGGCCCGGTCTGGACCAGCGGATGCAGCTCCAGCCCATCCGGATGTCGCTGTCCTGGGGGCAAGGCGACCAGCAGGCGCGCCCGCCGCGGCGGCGCATCGCCTATGAGCGGCTGCTGCTGGACGCTTTGAACGGGGACTCGACCCTGTTCGTGCGGCGAGACGAGGCCGAGCAGGCCTGGAAGTGGGTGGACGAGGTGTCGGAGGCCTGGGCCGGCGCCCGGCTCAAGCCGCGGACCTATGTCGCCGGAAGCTGGGGGCCGTCGGAGGCCGACATGCTGCTGGCGCGCAGCGGGCGGCGCTGGAACATCGGGCATGACTGACGTTCGGGTCCTGCCGAGCCACGAGGCGTGGGCGACGGCCGCGGCCGAGGTCTTGGCCGAGGCGCTGCGGGCAGGCCTCGAGGAGACCGGGCAGGCGGCCTTCGCCGGAGCGGGCGGCTCGACGCCGTCGCCGATCTACAGGCGGCTGTCGCAGGCGGCGCTGGACTGGTCGCGTGTGACGGCGACCCTGGTCGATGAACGATGGGTGGCCGAGGACGACCCGGCGTCCAACGCCGGACTGTTGCGCCGGACCCTGCTGCAGGGGCGCGCTTCCGTGGCTGCATTCGTGGCGTTGGCCCAACCCGCGCCGACCGTGGACCGATCGGCCCTCGTCGCGGCGCGGAGGCTGCATCAGCAGGTCACGCGGCTCGATGCCGTCCTTCTGGGTATGGGAGAGGATGGCCATATCTGCTCCATGTTTCCCCAAAGCCCGACCCTGAAGACCCTGCTGGACCCGGCGGCGAAGAAGACCGTGCTGGGCGTGCCCGCGGGCCGTGACGGCATGGCGCCGTCGCAGGAGCGGCTGTCGATGAACCTGGCCTGGCTGAGAGATGCGCGGCGGGTCGTGCTCGCGCTCACCGGCTCAACCAAGCGCGACGTGTTCGAGCGTGAGGCCGGGGGCGACCCGACCGTGCAGCCGGTGGCGGCCTTGATCGCCTCGGGCGTGGCGCTGGACGTGATCTGGACGGAGGCGGCTCAGTGACCTCACTAAATCCTGTCGTGGCGCGGGTGACGGACCGCATCCGCGAGCGCAGCGCCGAGACGCGCGCCGACTACCTGAAGCGCATGGACGCCGCGGCGGGCGACGAGCCCGGCCGCGCCAAGCTGAGTTGCGCCAACTGGGCTCACGCCTTCGCTGGCAGCCCCGTTCAGGACAAGCTGAAGGCCATGGGCGGCCGCGATCCAAACGTCGGGGTCGTGACCGCCTACAACGACATGTTGTCGGCGCATCAGCCGTTCGAGCGTTTCCCCGAGATCATCCGCAAGGCCGTGCGAGAGGCCGGAGCGACGGCCCAGGTCGCGGGGGGCACGCCGGCCATGTGCGATGGCGTGACCCAGGGCCGTCCGGGCATGGAGCTCAGCCTGTTCAGCCGAGACCTCATCGCCATGTCGACGGGCATTGCGCTGACGCACGACGCCTTCGACGCGGCCATGATGCTGGGGGTGTGTGACAAGATCGTCCCGGGGCTGTTCATGGGCGCCCTGGCGTTTGGACACCTGCCGGTCGTCTTCGCTCCTGCCGGGCCGATGCCCTCGGGCGTGCCGAACGCCGAGAAGGCGCGGGTGCGGGCCCTGTACGCCCAGGGCCTGGTCGACCGGCAGACGCTGCTGGAAAGCGAGGTCGCGTCCTACCATTCGCCGGGCACCTGCACCTTCTACGGCACCGCCAACTCCAATCAGATGATGATGGAGATCGCCGGGCTCCACATGCCGTCCACCGCCTTCGTGCACCCGGAAAGCGGGCTGCGCGACGCCCTGACGGCCGCCGCGGCGAAACAGGTGGTGCGGCTGGCCCGCGAGGGGCGGGGCCTGATGTCTCGCGTCGTGGACGAGCGGACGATCGTGAACATGATCACGGCTCTGCTGGCTACGGGCGGCTCGACCAACCACGCCATCCATCTGGTCGCCATGGCGCGGTCTGCGGGTGTGGTGATCGACTGGACCGACATGGACGAGCTGTCGTCGGTCACGCCGTTGCTGGCGCGGGTCTATCCGAACGGCTCGGCGGACGTGAACGCCTTTCAGGCGGCGGGCGGCCCGGCCTTCGTGACGCGGGAACTGGTCGCCAACGGCAATCTGCACGCGGACGTCGAGACCATCATGGGGCAGGGGCTGGAGGCCTATTACCAGGAGCCGAGCCTGGTCGACGGCGAACTGGTCTGGCGCGACGGCGTGGCCGAAAGCCTGGACCTCGACATCCTGCGACCGGCCAGCGACCCGTTCCAGAAGGATGGTGGTCTGAGGCTGGTGCAGGGCGACCTCGGGCGGGCAGTGATCAAGGTCTCGGCCGTCAAGCCGGAGAACCGTGTCGTCGAGGCGCCGGCGGCGGTCTTCGAAAGTCAGGAAGCCGCGCTGGAAGCCTTCAAGGCGGGCCAGTTGAACCGGGACGTGGTCGTGGTGCTGCGGTTCCAGGGGCCGCGCGCCAATGACATGCCGGAGTTGCACAGCCTG
>CAMLNT010000225.1 GCA_946481425.1 uncultured Brevundimonas sp. | reverse complement strand
AGTAGTTGCCCTCGTGCGGGTGGCCCTTGCCGCGGTCCAGCTCCAGCGTCCACTTCGTCACCTGATCCAGGAAGTAGCGGTCGTGGGTGACCAGGATCACGCAGCCCGGGAAGTTCTCCAGGTGATGCTGCAGCCAGGCGACGGATTCCGCGTCCAGGTGGTTGGTCGGTTCGTCCATCAGCAGCATGTCGGGCTTCGACAGCAGCAGACGGGCCAGCGCGATCCGGCGCTTCTCACCGCCCGACAGGCTGGTCACCGCCCAGTCGTCCGGCGGGCAGCGCAGGGCGTCCATGGCCTGCTCGACCCGGGCGTCGATGTCCCAGACGTCGGCGGCGTCGATCTTCTCCTGGAGGGCGGTCATCTCCTCCATAAGCTCGTCCGTGTAGTTCTCGCCCATTTCGGCGGCGACTTCGTTGAAGCGTTTGACCCACTGCTTCTCTTCGCACCACGCCTCGACGTTCTCGCGGACGTTCAGGTTGGGATCGAGCTGGGGCTCCTGCTCCAGATAGCCGCGCTTAACGCCGTCGGCCGCGCGCGCCTCGCCGTTAAACTCGTTGTCGATGCCCGCCATGATCTTCAGCAGGGTCGACTTGCCCGAGCCGTTCACGCCGACGACGCCGATCTTGGCGTCCGGATAGAACGACAGCCAGATGTTCTCGAACACCTTCTTGCCGCCGGGATAGGCCTTGGTCAGGCCCTGCATCTGGAAAATATACTGCGCGGCCATCGGTCGTGCGTCCTGTCGTCTGGGTATGCGGGGGAGGTCGGCGCGGGATGTAGCGACTGGGAGGCCGGAGGGCAACGGCTCCACCTTTCTGGCTCTCCGAGACGCTGCACGGGCAAGGACTTGCGCCGGCCCCACCGCGGCCTAACCTGAAGCGCGGGGGCCAGATGTCACGCTTTTCGGAATCGCTTCTCCAGTTCGGCGTCTCGCTTATGGGCGCCGCGCTCTTTCTGCTCGTCGCAGTGCTCCTTGTGCGCGGCGTGCATCCGGCGCTCGAGCGCGGTCTTGCAGTGTTGCGGCCTTCCCTAGGCTGGCTCGACCATCGGATGGCGCGGAACGTAGCCGCCTGGATAGGATTGGACGAGACGACGCGTTGGCGCCGTTGGGGACGGCTTCTCGGCGTTCTCATCGGAGCAGCCGCGATCGGGGCCCTGACGCCTCCGGCGCTTGGAGCCCCTGTCTTGATTGGCGGCTTGGTCGCCGTCTTGGCCGTCTTTCGACGCTGGGCCTGGGACGAGGAAGACCGCGCAGCGGGCCTGCCGCTCGACCGTCGCCGCCTTAGCGGGAATGAAGACTATAACAATGAACTGGTGGTCGCTCTCTCGGCTGTCTTCATGCTTGGCAGCCTGCTTGTCTGGCGCCTAACCGGGCTACGATACTTCAGCGATGCTGCGGGCATCGGCCTGCTGGAGTACCTCGCCTACGTCAGTTCCGAGGCCCTTGAGGCCGTGCCGATCATCGGGAATGTGGAGGTGTTGGGCTATGACAACCCCTCCGGAGTGCAGGCAGTCCTCCCGACGGGCGGTGGAGTCGCATTCGTACTGCGCATGGCTCTGGACCTTCTGGTCATCGGGGGGTTGTTCCAGATCTTGGCCGTGGCCCGTCGGATAGCCCGTGGCCAAGACCTGCGACGCTTTGAGGAAATCATTCAGCTGGGAGAGGCGAACAGGGTCGGCGAAGCTCTGCGCAGCCTCGGCAGCCTTGCCATGGGCGGCGATCCGAAAGCCTTGGGACTGCTTCAGGGCGTCGCGGCCGATGAGGTTGGCAGTCCCAATGCGCCTCTGGCGCGCGTTCAGGCGCTGCACCAGCTCGCGATGGTCGCTGACGTCCTGGAGCCCCTCGCCTCGTCCATCCGCACCCACAGAAGGACCGCCATTCGGGTGTTTCTGGAGCATCCCGATCTCGCGTCCAGCGGCTACAAGCCCCTCGTCTACAAGCAGTTGTCGGAGGATGCCTCCTGGTTCGCCTATCGCCATCACGGTCAGGCGGCGCTTGACGACATGACCGAAGCCGTGACCGCTCTCGCCCATGCCATCGTAACGCCCGGCTACTCCGCCACGGCGGCAGGCGCTCTGGCGCAAGAGCCCAGGGCGATGGCTCAGGAGGAGCGCGCCTCCCTGACAGTCCTCTATGCCGATCTGCTGCTCACCGCGGGAGAGTGGAGTCCGCCGAGAACCGCCCAAACCTTCTTCGAACGCGGCGTGGGCATGGTCGAAGCCGCGTTGGAACATCTCGAGGCCATGCCGGATCCGTATGAGCGAGTGCAGGCTTGGCGCCTCAAGGGACAACTCCTTACGCGTCTGGGCGCCGCAAACGGTGGCGAGGAGGGGCGCCAACGCCTGGGCGAAGCCCTCGCCGCGTACGACGAGGCCGAGCGGGCTCTTGCGTCAGATCACCGATCGGCGATGAGCTTCGTCCTTTGCGCGGATCGGGGAGTGACCCACGAATGCCTCGGCCAGGTCGCCGAGCAGACCGCCTTCGATCACTTCAGGGCCGCAGCCGACCTGTTTGCCGAGGCGTCTGAAGGGTTTGAGGCGCTCGACGCGGAAAGGTCGACGCTTTCCCTGGCCTTCATCAATCAGGGTAATGCCGCCCTGCTGGCGTCTGAAGCCCTCGCAGCCGCCCCCGAGAGCGAGCCCGTACAGGTGCTGGAATGGATTGATCGCGCGCTGGCCTCCTTCCTGCGCGGGGCCGTCCTCGCCCTCGAGGCCGCCGTTGACAGGATGACGATCGATTCCCACGATGGGATCGCTCGGGCGAGCCTCGCCCGCTATCGCTACGATGGCGACGAGGATCATCTCTTGATGGTCGTTTCCGCGCGGCGCCTGATCCTTGGCAGACACGATGAACGCGCCGATCCTTCCGCATGGGCCCTTGCGGCGCTGGAATGCAGCCGCGCCGAACTCGCGCCTTCGCGCAGGTCCGGCTCCGGCGCCATGGCGCTGGCCGCGCTACAGCGGCTCGAGCGGGCCCGCCCCATCCTTGTGCGGTTTCATTTAGAGGCGGAAGCCGACCACGCTGAGTCTCTGATGATTGAGCTTCGCGACATCGCCGAGCGACTGGAAGGGCGAAGCGCTGATGATGCGGGTGGCGGCGACCACCCTGACCCGCGGCCGCCGACCCTACACTAGCGCGGCGGCGCTCCGGCTACTCCGCTGGCGTCGCATGCGCCTCTTCCGCCTCGCGCATCGACCGCCCCGTCTCCCCCGGCAGCCGCCCCGCGATCCACCGGCACAGCACATAGAAGACAGGCGTGAAGACGAGACCGAAGAAGGTCACGCCCAGCATCCCAGAGAACACCGCCGTTCCGAGCGACTGGCGCATCTCCGCACCCGGTCCCGAGGCCGTCATCAGCGGCACGACACCGAAGATGAAGGCGAAGGACGTCATCAGGATCGGGCGCAATCGCGTCTTGGCCGCCGACACCGCCGCCTCGAAGCGGTCCATGCCGTTCTCCTCCGCCTGTTTGGCGAACTCCACGATCAGGATAGCGTTCTTGGCTGCGAGCGCGATCAGCACCACCAGCCCGATCTGGACCAGGATGTTGTTGTCCAG
>CAMLNT010000224.1 GCA_946481425.1 uncultured Brevundimonas sp. | reverse complement strand
CCGAGGTCCCTGCCCCCGACTCTCGGCAGGCATTGTGAAGACTATGTGGCGCTTCGGCCTCGCGGTTCAAGCGCCGCGGGAAACGGTCCCCAGACGTATGTCGGGACCGTCGCAGTCTCAATGTCGGGAAAGGCCCGCGGTGGCACTCCCTAGGGGAATCGAACCCCTCTTTTCAGGTTGAAAACCTGACGTCCTAACCGATAGACGAAGGGAGCACTCGGCCGCGGAGCGGGCGATATAGCCGCGTCGATATGCCGACGCAACCCCCGTCAGACCGCTCTTTTCGGGTCATTCACGTCGAGGATTTCAAGCTGGACGCCACGGCGGCCATTCCAGTCGTCCGGCTTGAGCGTTCCAACCACGTCCAGCGATCCACCCGCCCTCAGGAGCGCCTTGCCTGCTTCGGTTTCCTGCGCCCGCCAGGCGATCGCCCGGATCGAGGCGCCGTCCGGATCGGCGAGACGAACGCTGATGTGGCCGTTGTTGAGCACCCGCACATCGCGCGGTGAGACGCCAGAAAAGGCGAAAACCGGCTCGGGATTCGCCGGGCCGAAGGGCGCCAGCGCCTGGAATGATTCGTAGAGCGCCCGGTCCGCCGCGCGCGCCGTGGTCAGCATGTCGATGTCGAGCGCGTCCGCGGCGGCGGCGGCCTGCGCCTGGCTCGCCAGGCGCTCGTTCAGGAACGCGCGAAGTTCGGGCAGCATCTCGGTCTTCACGGTCAGGCCTGCCGCCATGGCGTGTCCGCCGCCGGCCAGCAGCAGGCCCTCGTCGAACGCCTCCTGGATCGCACAGCCGAGGTTTACGCCTTCCACCGAGCGACCCGAGCCCTTGCCGACGCCGGCGGCCTCATCCAGCCCGATCACGACGACAGGCTTGCGCCAGCGGTCCTTCAGACGGCCGGCCACCACGCCAATCACGCCGGGATGCCAGCCCTCCCCGGCCGCCACGATGACGGGCGAGTCCGGATCGAAGTTCGAGGCGCGTTCGACCTGATGGGCCGCGGCCTCGGTGATGTCGCGCTCGACCTCGCGGCGCTGGGCGTTCAGGGCGTTGAGCTCCGCCGCCAGTTCGGCAACCTCGGCCGGATCGTCGCTCGACAGCAGACGGGCGCCGAGGTCCGAGCGGCCAATCCGTCCGCCGGCATTGATCCGGGGGCCCAGGATGAAGCCGGCGTGGAAAGGGCTGGCGTCTGTGAGTTCGCAGTCGGCCACGCCCATCAGGGCCCGCAGCCCCGGGTTCTCCCAGCGCGACATGACCTTGAGGCCCAGCGAGGCGAGGCCTCGATTGAAACCCGTCAGGCCCGTCACGTCGCAGAAGGCGCCCATGGCGGCGAGATCCAGCCATTGCCGCAGGTCCGGCTCCGGCCGGTCCGCGAACAGGCCCCTCGCCCGCGCCTCGCGGTTCAGCGCCGCCAGCAGGACGAAGACCACGCCGGCCGCGGCGAGATTTCCCTGACCGGATTGGTCGTCCAGCCGGTTGGGATTGACCACCGCACGCGCCCGCGGCGGGTCGCCGCGCATCAGGTGATGGTCGATGACCACGACCTCCAGGCCGAGGTCGGCCGCCGCCTCCAGCGCCTCGTGCGCCGCCGCGCCGCAGTCCACGGTGACGACCAGTCCTGCCCCGGCGTCCTTCATCCGCTGGAAAGCCAGCGGGTTGGGGCCGTACCCCTCCAGCAGGCGATCCGGCACATAGATGTCGATCTCGCGGCCCATGGCCCGGAACCAGCGCACCAGCTGGGCCGCCGAGGAACCGCCGTCCACGTCGTAGTCCGCCAGCACCGAGACGGGCGTCTCGGCCTGGAGCGCGTCGACCAGCGCCCGCGCCGCCTCGTCCATGTCCTTGAAACTGGACGGGTCCGGAAACAGGTTTCTCAGCGTCGGCCGCAGATAGTCGGCCGCGCCCTCGGGCGTAACCCCGCGCGATACGATGGCCCGGGCGAGCGCCTCGGGCAGCCCTTCCGAGCGCTGGACGGCCGTGACCGCCTGCGGATCGGCCGGCCGCAGTCGCCAGCGGCGACCCGAGACGGACCGCGCCACACCAAGAAAAGGCTGGGACAGGGGTTTGGCCCTAGTAGTTGATCGGCGGCGGCGGCGTGGAGCGCGCGCGCATCCGCTGCGCCCAGGCCAGGGCCTCGGCCATCTCGTCGGGGGACACGGGCCGCGCCAGACGCGGATCGATCCGGTTGCGGGTGCGCTCAGCCCACGGGGCGCCGTCGTCCTCGTCGAGCGTCCAGTCGATAGCCGCGACCTGCCGGTTCAGCTCGGCCTCGTCGGATTCCAGGGCCAGCACCTGATTGCGGATGTCGGCGGCGGTGGGGACGTTCTGCGGCGCGGCGGGGAAGTCTTCCCAGCGCGGATAGCTGTCATCCGCCCGGGCCAGGGCCTCAACGCGCTGGGCCGCTGGCGAGTTCGGATCGATAGACTGATTGAACGGGTCATAGGCCATGCAGCCCGTGACCGCGAAGCCCAGGCCTGCCACGGCTGCCCGCCGCGCCCACGATGCGATTCGACCCAGATTTGCGTTCATCTCGTCACCGGTCATATGCCATCCTGAACCGGCGAGGAAGCACGAGGAGCCCCGAATGGCCCAGGCCAAGCGTCCGACGAAGTCCAGGGCGACCAAAACCGACGCCGCCAAGGCTGCGCCGAAGCCGAAGGTCGAGGCCGCCGCAGCTTCGCCTGAGCCGGCTCCCTCGCCCGTGTCCGAGCCCGAGATGCCGACGCGCGACCAGATCGAGCAGCTGTCTATGAACCTGGCCCGCGCCGCCATGACCGCCCAGCAGGTCATCGCCGAAGCCGCCCTGAAACAGGCCGATCGCCCCGCGGCCCTCTCGCCCGACCCTTTCAACGTCGCCCCCGCCATGACCTCTGTCATGACCTCGCTGGCGTCGCGGCCCGATCGCCTGTTCCAGGCTCAGGCCGAGCTGTTCAAGGGCTACATGGATCTCTGGACCGACGCCGCGCGCACCGCGACCGGTCAGGCCTCCGAGGCTGCGCCCCTGCCCAGGGACAAGCGATTCGCGGCGCCCGAATGGGCCGAGAACCCGGTCTTCGACGTGATGCGCCGGTCCTATCTGCTGTCGTCGAACTGGCTGAACGACCTGGTCTCCTCGGCGGAGGACGTCGATCCGCGCACCAAGCGCCGGGCCGAGTTCTTCACGCGCCTGCTGACCGACGCCTTCTCGCCGTCAAACTTCCTGGCCTCCAACCCGGTGGCGCTGAAGGAGCTGATGGCCACCTCCGGCGAGAGCCTGGTGAAGGGCATGCAGAACTTCGCCGCCGACATGGAGCGCGGCGACGGCAATCTGAAGATCAGCCAGGCAGACTACGGCCGGTTCGAGGTCGGGAAGAACGTCGCCACCGCCCCCGGCCAGGTGGTGTGGCGCGACGAGCTGTTCGAGCTGATCCAGTACGATCCGGCGACCGAGAAACAGCGCGGAACGCCCCTGCTGATCTTCCCGCCCTGGATCAACAAGTTCTACATCCTGGACCTGCAGCCCGAGAACTCGATGATCCGCTGGCTGTCCGGCCAGGGCTTCACCGTCTTCGTCTGCTCCTGGGTCAATCCGG
>CAMLNT010000223.1 GCA_946481425.1 uncultured Brevundimonas sp. | reverse complement strand
CAACGGGAACACCATGGAATTCGACCTCATCGTCATCGGCTCCGGTCCCGGCGGCTACGTCGCGGCGATCCGCGCGAGCCAGTTGGGCCAGAAGGTCGCCATCGTCGAGCGCGAGAACCTGGGCGGCATCTGCCTGAACTGGGGCTGTATCCCGACCAAGGCCCTGCTGAAGTCAGGCGAGAAGTACGAGAGCCTGAGCCACCTGAAGGATTACGGCCTGTCGGCGACGGGCGCGTCGTTCGACTTCGACGCCATCATCCAGCGCTCGCGCGGGGTCGCGGCGACAATGAACAAGGGCGTCGCCTTCCTGATGAAAAAGCACAAGATCGAGGTGATCGAAGGCTCGGCGAAGCTGGAGAAGGGGACGGCGGCGCCGAAGGTCTTGGTCGCTCTGAAGGCTGGCGGTTCGCGTACGGTCGAGGCCAAGGCGGTCATGCTGGCGGTCGGCGCGCGAGCGAGGTCCTTGCCGCAGATCGGCCTGGAAGCCGACGGCGACAAGATCTGGGCCTATCGCGAGGCGCTGGCGCCCAAGCGGCTGCCGAAATCGTTCGTGGTCATCGGCTCGGGTGCGATCGGGCTGGAGTTCGCCAGCTTCTACCGGGCGCTCGGCTCCGAGGTCACGGTTGTCGAGGCCGTCGATCGGATCATGCCTGTCGAGGACGAGGAGATCTCCAAGGCCGCGCAGAAATCGTTCGAGAAGCGGGGCATCAAGTTCCGCGTCGGCGCCAAGGTAACCAAGGTTTCCAAGACCGCATCGGGCGTGAAGGTGGACGTGGAAGTCGGCGGCAAGGCCGAGGCCCTGGAGGCGGAGGTCTGCATCTCGGCGGTCGGCATCACGGCCAACACCGATGGCATCGGGCTGGAGGCGCTAGGCGTCGAACTGGACCGCGGCCACATCAAGATCGACAGTCATTGCCAGACCAATGTGAAGGGGCTCTACGCCATCGGCGACTGCGCCGGCGCGCCGTGGCTGGCGCACAAGGCGAGCCACGAGGGCATCCACGCAGCCGAGCACATCGCGGGCTACAAGACGCCGAACGTCCATTCGCCGATCGCGGGCTGCACCTACACCCAGCCCCAGGTGGCCTCTGTCGGGGTGACCGAACAGTCGGCGCGCGAGGCCAAGCGCGAGGTGAAGGTCGGCCGCTTCCCGTTCCGGGTGAACGGCAAGGCCGTGGCGGCGGGCGAGACCGACGGCTTCGTGAAGGTGATCTTCGACGGCAAGACCGGCGCCCTGATCGGCGCCCACATGATCGGGCACGAGGTGACCGAGATGATCCAGGGGTTCGTCACCGCCATCACGCTGGAGGCGACCGAGGAGGATATCCACGGCATCGTCTATCCCCACCCGACGATGTCGGAGGCCATGCACGAAGCATCGCTGGACGCCTATCAGCGAGTGCTGCACCTCTAGAGGAGCCCGGAGCCGGCCATGATCACTTGCGTCATCGACTACGTGATCGACCCGGCAAAGATGGACGCCTTCACACGGTTCGCGCGCGCGTGGATGGGTTGGTCGAGCGGCACGGCGGCCAGCACCACGCAGCCATTTCGGTGTCGACGCGGACTTCACCGCCGCCGACCGCATACGCGAGAAAAGTGGTTGCGTGGTCCGTCATGACCATAGCTTCATGAAGCCGATGCTGCCAGTCACGCCGATGGATTTGGAGTAGGCAAATGCGTCCGGTCGAGTGGCTGGCGGCGCTTCTGTTTACCTTCGGCGGGTCCGCTGTCGCCCAGACGCTGCCGACGCCCGAGGCGATCGCCATCGAGGCGCAGCGAGCGATGACGGAGACCGGCGCGCGAGGATTGGCCATCGCTGTGATCGACGATGGGCGCGTCGTGTCGACCCAGGCCTGGGGCGTCCGCAACGCGGCGGGCGACCCTCTGAGGACCGACACGGTCATGTATTCGGCGTCCCTGACCAAGCCGGTCTTCGCCTGGATGGCCATGCAGATGACGGACGAGGGTCGGCTCGATCTGGACGCGCCGATCTCCCGCCTGTTTCCAAGGCCCTTGCCCGATTATCGCGAGGCGGCGGTTCTCGAACGCTGGGGCGACTGGACGGCGATGGAGGATAGCTGGCGGGCGCTGACACCCCGCATGCTGCTGACCCACTCGGGCGGTTTCGCCGGCGGCCCGGACGGGCGCCTGCGGTTCCGCGACGAGCCAGGCATGCGGTACGCCTACTCCGGGCCTGGAATGATCCTGCTTCAGTTCGCGATGTCCGAGGGGCTGAATGTCGATCTGGAGGCCGAGGCGCAAAGGCGCGTGTTCGAGCCGTTCGGGATGAGCCGGACCAGCCTGGTGTGGCGCGAAGACTTCGCATCGAACGCCGCCGACGGATGGCGGACGGACGGCACGCCCGTCCCGCATCGGAGGCAGGGCCGCGCCAACGCCTCGGCTTCGATGGACACGACGCTGGAGGATTTCGCCCGGTTCGCGGCGGCCTATGTTCGCGGGGACGGATTGAGCCAGCGGGCGCGGGAAGAGCTTACGCGGCCACAGCAGCCGATTACCACAGCCAGCCAGTTCCCCGCCGATCAGCCCGACTTGCCGCCCGATGCACGCAGGCCCGATATGCACGCTGCCCTCGGCGTCGTGGTGTTCGAAGGGCCGCAGGGGCGCGGCTTCATCAAGGGCGGGCAGAACTCCATCACGGCCAATACCTGGGTGTGCCTGGAATTCTCACGCCGCTGCGTCGTCATCCTGTCCAACGACGCGCGGGCGGAGCCCGCTTACGAAGACCTCGTGCGCTTCATCCTGGGCGAGACCGGCGCGCCCTACGACTGGGAATATTCCGGCAGCCGATAGCCAGGCCTCCGGGTGATTTTGCCGCCCTCTGGAGCTTTTTGAGGCGTCCGCCATTGCGGAGGGGATATGGCGACCCATATTAGGCACTCAACTAGTTACAGTTAAGCGAGGGACGACGCATGACCAAGGTTCTGGTTCTCTATCATTCGACCTACGGCCACATCGAAGCCATGGCGCAGGCCGTGGCGGAGGGCGCGCGCTCCGTCGAGGGCGTCGAGGTCGACATGAAGCGCGTCGTGGAGACGGTGCCCGAGCAACTGGCGAAAGACAGCGGCTACAAACTTGATCAGGCTGCTCCCATCGCCAAGGTCGATGACCTCGAGGGTTATGACGCGATCATCGTGGGGGCGGGCACTCGCTTCGGCACCGTGGCCGCACAGATGCGCAACTTCTGGGATCAGACCGGCGGCGTGTGGTTCCAGGGCAAGCTGGTCGGCAAGATCGGCTCCGCCTTCACCTCGACGGCGACGCAACATGGCGGGCAGGAGACGACCCTGATCGGCATGATCCAGACCCTTTTGCACCACGGAATGGTCATCGCTGGCCTTCCCTACGCCTGGCAGGGCCAACAGCGGATGGACGAGATCACCGGCGGCAGTCCCTATGGCGCGACCACCATTACGGGCGGGGACGGAAGCCGCATGCCGAGCGACAACGAACTGGACGGCGCGCGCTGGCAGGGCGCCTACGTGGCGGGTCTTGCCGCAAAGCTGAAGGGGTAGACTTATGACCCAGCCTGCCCTCTTCTTCGGACATGGATCGCCGATGAACGCGCTCGGCGGGCGCTTCG
>CAMLNT010000222.1 GCA_946481425.1 uncultured Brevundimonas sp. | reverse complement strand
GCATGATTCCGCCGACGCCCGTCGCCGCGCCCTGATAGGGCTCGATGTAGGCGGGGTGGTTATGGCTCTCCATCTTGAAGATGCAGGCGTCGCCGTCGCCGATGTCGATCACGCCCGCATTTTCGCCCGGACCGCAGATCACCCGTTCGCCGGTGGTCGGGAACTTGCCCAGGTGGATCTTCGAGGACTTGTAAGAGCAGTGCTCGGACCACATCACCGAAAAGACGCCCAGCTCCACCTGGTTAGGCTCGCGCCCAAGGCGGTCGAGGACGACCTGATATTCGTTCGGGGCCAGGCCGTATTCGGCGGCCAGTTCGGCCATGGTCTTGGTCGGAGCGCTCATGGGCGGGCCTTCTAGCCGCAGAACGGATTCGAGTCAGCCGTTGGAACCGTCACAAGGCCAGTCTGCTTACTCAATTCAGTTCGATGGAGGCCGATATGGGCGATAAAAAGAAGACCTTTGACGATCAGGAGATCACCGCCGACGATGCCGCAGTCACCACGTCGCTCCAGCGGGCAGAGGCGGCTATGGCCAAATCCCACGACGAACTGGCGGGATCCGCCGAAGGCGTAGGCAGCGTCGGTTACGGCGAGGAGGGCGCCTTCGAGGTCGGATCCGACGACCCCGACGAGAACGAGCGCCGCTCGCCCGGCGGCTAGACCGGGCGGCGCGACAGGATCAGCGTCGCGCCGACGATGATAGCGACCGCCGCTCCGAGAGCCGAGAAGGCAAGCAGGTCATTGCCGTCCGTTCGCTGGGCGAAGAAGGCGCCGATCAGACCCCACGCGATCGGGACCGGGTAGGTCCAGATGCGCGTCCGCCAGGTCACGGCGATGGCCTGGACAAGCGCGACGCCCACCGCGACCAAGGCCCAAAGGTTCGCCGTCTCCGGTGTGATCAGGCCTTGGCTGGTGGCCACCGTCAGGATGTTCACAAGCGCCGCTATGCTAAGCCAGCCCGCCAGCAATCCCAGCGGCCACACTACCAGCGCCTGACGCCGCCGAGGCTCGGACAGCCAGCGCGTGCCGTAGCGATAGAGCGCGATCACGAGGCACAGCTTGGAGGCCACGATGATCGCCACCGTACCCCATTCCCAATCAGCCGCCGAGGCCAAGACCCACAGTCCGATCCCCGCCAGTGTAAAGAACGACGGCCAGCCGAGGGCTCGCGTGAGGTCTCCTTCGGTCGTCGATGGCAGGGCCTGATAGACCGCATAGGCCAGCAGCCAGGTGTAGATGACCCCCCATATAGCAAAGGCGAAACCGGCCACTCGGAGCGTGGAGTCGCCTTGTGCCGAGAACTCCGCTGGACTGAGTCCAATGCCCAGCGCCATCTGGCCATACCCGATCAGCGGCGCGGCGAAGGCCGCGATCAGGATCAGGATTCTGCGGATCGGATAGCTTGAGTTGGCGGCGGCGGGCGCGGTGGCGTCGGTCATGTGCATCTCCCTGTCGAGGGAGATACGCACGGGAAGGCCATCGGTTTCCCGTCAGCCTTCCTCTTCGGTATCGCTGTCGTTGACGAGGATTGCGGCGGTGCCTTCGTACGAGAAGGTCCGAAGCTGACTCTGGTCCATCCCGTAGGTCCAGCTGGCGTAGACCCCGGCAGCGTAGGTGCCGGTCGTCCCGGTGCCGATATTCACCGCGCTGTAGACCTGACCAACCAGCGCCGGATCGACCGAGACCATGACATAGGCCTCGTTCTCGCGCGGCCGGAACTGGACCGAATAGGATCCACCCCGGAAGAAGAACTCCGACGGCCGGAAGGATCGGACCACCTGGCCGTCGGCGTCGAGGGTCACGACCGAGGCGGCGAGGATCCGTTGCTGCTCGAGAGCGCCACCGGCGATCACGGTCTTGTCGCCGTGGTCCTGCGGCAGGGCGAACAACGCATAGGGAACGCCGCCGCTCGCGGTCGCGAGGCAGGGTGAGGCCGCGCCGATCACGGTGGCGACGTTGTGGGCCGCCCGCTCGCGCTCGGGGGTCAGGCTGACGGCCTGGCCGAGGTCCGGCAAGGCCGAGCAGTCGGCGCGGGCGAACGTCGTGACCGGACCCGGGATGGCCATGGTCGTGCAGGCCGAGAGCGCGAGCGCGCTCGCAGCGGCGATGAGGACGGAACGCATGGCTCGCCTACTGGAGCAGGCGGGCGGCGGTGCCGGCCACCTGGTTGAACGCGTCCTCGATACCGGCTGCCAACCGCTCAGGATCGGCAAGCATCTCTTCGCGGTTCTGGAAGGCGTATGCCGGGTTCGGCGTCAGAACGATCACCCCTTGCTGAGGATACATCGTATTGTAGACGATGATGTTTTCCATGAGGATCTGGCTTGGGTCGCTGGCGCTTACCAGACGGACGCGGGCCTCGACGGACGGCCGGAAAGGCTGGAACGCTCCGGCCGAAAGATAGCCGTAGTGAATGATGGCCACGTCGAGATAGGCGTCCGTTCCCGCAGGTGCGGGCGGGTAGGCAGCGAGAAACTCGCGGCGTTCGCGATCCGCCCCCGGCAAGACCGCGACCTGATATCCCTGGGCCTCGACGGCGGCTTCGATGCGGCGCTCCAGAAGTCCCTCGGCGTCGAAGCCGATGCCCTCCAGCGCGTCCTTGACGGCGTCCTGCCGGCTGGCCTGGATTCCGGCGTCGACGATGGCGCCGATCAGGCCGAAGTTCGATCCGGCCGAGGCCACCTCGAAGGCGATGGGCTCGGGCGGCACGGAATCGTCGATCATCGAGATGGTGGTGACGCGCGCGCTCGCGCGATCGTACGGCGTCGCGACGTATGGCGACGCGCAAGCGCCGAGGCTCAGCGCCGCGACGGCGGCGAGCAAAATATTCTTGGACATGAAAGGCACTCCCCCAGACTCGTTGGATGAGTGCCGCTCTGGTTGCAGTCTGTCAATCCGCCGAACCATGACACACAGTCATGTGGCGCCCTGCGGAGGGGAGGGCCGTCAGGCCGCGGCGTAGATCGACTGGAACAGCACCGCGCCGTCGGCGGAACCAAGCTCGGCTTCAAAGGCCCGGTCGGGATGGGGCATCATGCCCAGCACGTTTCCGCGGGCGTTCTGGATCCCGGCGATGTCGCCGACCGAGCCGTTGGGGTTGTCGACGTAGCGGAACACCACCTGGCCCTCGCCCTCGATGCGGGCGAGCGTCTCGGCGTCGGCGAAGAAGTTTCCATCGCCATTCCCTTGGGTCATGACGACTTCGCGCTGGCCCTGATACCCCGAAGTGAAGCGAGTCTGGCCGTTGGCGACTGTCAGGCTGATCGGTTTGCAGACGTACTTCAGACCAGAGTTGCGCAGCAGGGCCCCCGGCAGCATCCCGGCTTCGCACAGGATCTGGAAGCCGTTGCAGATTCCCACGACGGTGACGCCGTCGTCGGCGGCCTTCTTGACCGCCTGCATGACCGGCGACAGGGCCGCCATGGCCCCGCAGCGCAGATAGTCGCCATAGGAAAAGCCGCCGGGCAGGACGATCAGGTCGAGGCCCGAAGGCAGTTCCGTCTCCTGATGCCAGACCATCGAGACGGGCTGGCCCGTTGATCGTTCGACGGCGACCTTGCAGTCACGATCGCAGTTGGAACCGGGGAAGACGATGACGGCGGCGCTCATGGCGCGGGCCT
>CAMLNT010000221.1 GCA_946481425.1 uncultured Brevundimonas sp. | reverse complement strand
GCCGCCCGTCGGCACGACGCGGTCATAGACCTGCATCATGTAGAGGGTCGGCGCGAGGTAGAGGATGTTCACCAGCGCCGAGAAGCCGAAGGCGAACAGGAGGTGCCCGCGACAGGCTCTCATGGCCTGCGCGAGGGGTTCCGTTCCGGGCTTTGTCGGAAACAGCGCTTGAAGCACGGACCGGTCGTCGCCTTATACCAAGGGTCGCATTATATGGCCTCGCGGGCCTTTCCGCGACTCTTCAAGCGTTAACGGCGTCATGGCCTCATTCTCGTTCCAGACCACACCGCGGCTGGTGGCCGAGGACGGCGCATCGAACCGTCTCGGCGAACTGCTGTCGGGGCTCGGCGCGCGCCATGCCTTCATCGTCACCGACCCCTTCCTGGCCAAGAGCGGCCTGCTGGATGAAAGCCTTGCAAGTCTCGCACCCGCGGGAGTCGGACTGACCCTGTTCGACCAGGTTCAGCCGGACCCGCCGGAAGCATCTGTGTTGGCAGCGGCCGAAGAGGCGCGCCGGGCCGGAGCGGACGCGGTGGTGGGCCTGGGCGGTGGCAGCGCCATGGACACGGCCAAGCTGGTCGCCCTGCTGGCCGCGACGCCCCAGCCGATCGAGGCGATCTACGGCCTGAACCTGGCCAGGGGCCCGCGCCTGACGCTGGTGCAGGTCCCGACAACCGCCGGGACCGGCTCGGAGGTCACGCCGATCTCGATCCTGACGACGCCGGACGACCAGAAGAAGGGCGTGGTCTCGGATCTGCTCTATCCTGATCTGGCGGTGCTGGACGCGACCCTGACTGTGGGCCTGCCGCCGCGCGCGACGGCCATGACGGGCGTGGACGCCATGGTCCATGCGGTCGAGGCCTATACGACGCGTCACAAGAAGAACCCGCTGTCCGATGCGCTGGCGGTCCGGGCCCTGACGATGCTGTCGGCCAACATCCGCCGGGTCGTCGAGAATGGCTCGGACATCGAAGCGCGCCGGGCGATGTTGCAGGGATCGTTGCTGGCCGGGATGGCGTTCGCGAACGCCCCGGTCGCGGCGGTGCATGCGCTTGCCTATCCGCTGGGCGGCATCTTCCACGTGCCGCACGGGCTTTCTAACGCCTTGGTGTTTTCGGAGGTCGCGGCCTTCAACCTTCCAGAGGCCAACGGCCTCTACGGGGAGCTGGCCGCGCTGCTGCCGGAGGACCTGACGGAGCGGCGGCACACGGGCGACGGCTTCGTCGGCGCGATCGGGACGCTCGTGTCGCAGATGCCGATGGAGCAGAGGCTCTCCGAAGTCGGCGTGACGCAGGGCGATCTGGACCGACTGGCGACGGACGCAATGAAAGTCACCCGCCTGCTGGTCAACAATCCGCGAGAGGTGGCGCTGGACGACGCCCGCGCGATCTATGCGGCGGTGCTCTAGCCCTTCTTCGGCGGCCAGGGGATGAAGGGGCTGGTGCGGCGGATGTAGTCCGCATAGCCGGGGCGGCCCGTCTTCATGGAGCCTTCAGTGGTCGGCGCGCCCGACCACTTCAGCAGGGTGAAGGTCAGGAAGGCCGGGCCTGCGAGACTGACCCAGCCCCAGGGGACCTCGCACGCGACGAGGCCGAGACCCCACCACAGGCAGGCGTCGCCGAAATAGTTTGGATGCCGCGTATAGCGCCACAGGCCGCGGTCCATGACCTGACCCTTGTTGGCCGGATCGGCCTTGAAGCGCTCGAGCTGGTGATCGCCGATCGCCTCGAAGACGAGACCGAAGGCCGCCAGCGCGGCGCCCGTCCAGCCGAGCCAGCCGACAGGCGGCTCGGCGAAGGCCTGGCCGATCTGGACAGGGAGGCAGACCAGCAGCAGCAGAACGCCCTGCAGGAGGAAGACGAAGACAAGCGTGGCGACGGGGTATGACAGGCCGCGCTTCTTCAGCCGTCCGAGCAGGTTCTCGTATCGCTTGTCAGCGCCGTGCTGCCGCCAGCGGCCGAACAGATGGCCGCCCAGCCTGAGCGCCCAGGCGACACAAAGACAGGTGAGGATCAGCTTACGGGTCGGTTCGCCGTCGGCGACGTAGAAGTCGACCGCCGCCACCAGTCCCATGTTGAAGGCCCAGAAGGCGTCGATGAAGCTGACGTCACCGAGCTTCAGACCGGCCGCCCAGAGCAGCAGCATGACGCCCAAGATTACGGCGGCGTTGAGGACGAGGAGGTCGGGCAGGGACATGGGCGCAACGGTCCTGAGGGGTTCGAGAGGCGGCAGGATAACGTCGATTTAACTTGGATTTGACCGGACTGTCGCGCCTATTGATGGCTTCGGGGAAAGGACGGGTGCCGGGCGTCATGTCGCTTGCATTGTCGACGCTGATCTATGAATGGCGCCGCTATATGGCGGCGGTGGTGGCGCTCGCCTTCTCGGGTCTGCTCGTGCTGGCGTTCGCCGGCATGTTCGCGGGCATGGGGAAGTCGTTCACGGCCTCCATCGACCGCTCTGGCGCCGACATCATGGTCCTGGCCCCAGGAGCCACGCGGCTGTTCGGCGGTCCATCGGGCGTACCGCGGCGGTTGATCCCCATCATCTACCGTCATCCCGAAGTCGCGGCGGTCGACTACATGGACCTGTCGGGCGGCAACTTCGAAACCATGGAGCAGGCCGCGTCCAGAGCGCCGGGTTCGACGCCGCCTGCGGGTCAGCGCCGCGAGTCCGTGATGGTCGTCTCGATTGTCACCGAAGAAGGCAACCCGACGATCCCGGTCGACTATTCCGAGGAGCTCATTGAGGCCCTGCGGCAGCCGGACGCCGTGGCGCTGGACGAGACGGCGCTGGCGCGGCTCGGCGTCGAACTGGGCGACCGCGCCATCTACAACGGCCATACGGTCCGTGTGGTGGGCGTTACGCGCGGCTATGCCAATTTCATGCAGCCGACGATGATCATGTCGCGCGACACGCTGCGGCGGTTCGGCGAGACCTACAACGGCTCGCGGGTCGGACCCCTGATGGTCAAGCTGCGTGATCCTTCGCGCGCCGAGGTCGTGGTGGCCCAACTCAATGCCATGGCGAACGACCAGTACCGCGCCTGGACGAGACAGGACCTGTCGCGCGCCAATGAATCGAGCATGTTCGAGGAAGGCATCATCGTGGTGATGCTGGGCTTCTCGGTCTTCCTGGGGGCCCTGATCGGCATCGCCATCACCTGGCAGACCCTGCGCGGCGCCATCCTGGCCAACATCAAGGAGTTCGCCTCCCTGCGCGCGCTGGGCGTCGGCATGGGATCGCTGCGCCGGATCATCGTTGAGCTCAGCTTCTGGGTCGGCATCGTGGGGATCGTGGCGGCCTTCGCCCTGACCTGGCTGATCACTCTGCTGGCCGGCCTGTTCGGCCTGCCGCTGGCCTATCCGATGTGGATGGTGATCTCGGTTTCGACCATGCTCCTCCTGATCGCCTTGCTGAGCGGTTTCATGTCGCTGGGCATGCTCAAGCAGAGCCAGCCGGCGGACCTGCTGCGATGAGCACGAACGCCACCGGAAAACACGGCACACCAGCCATCGAGGCGACCGGTCTGACCAAGCGGTTCAAGACCGGCCGGACCTATGTCGAGGTGCTCAAGGGCCTGAGCTTCGACGCCGCACACGGTGACCTGACCATGGTCATGGG
>CAMLNT010000220.1 GCA_946481425.1 uncultured Brevundimonas sp. | reverse complement strand
CTCTCGCCCCAGGTCGTCACGCGAAACAGGTGGCCGAAGGTGTTGTGCGACATGGGGTCAGGCTTAGCGGAACCGGGGTCCGCCGCCTATCCCCGGGCCATCCAGGCGCGCTTGAAGCGGTTCAGCCGGTCGCCCGCCGGGTCGGCCCTGGCCTGGACGGCCGGCTTGAGCGTCAGGAACAGATGCCCCTGCGCCTTGCCCTCACGGGCGGGCAGACCGAGATCCTTCAGCCGCAGCCGATAGGGCGAAGGCAGGGCGGGCGGGACCGTCACCGCATGGTCTCCCCGCGGGCTCTGAACCTTCAGGCGGCCACCGTGCGTCAGGACCGAGCGGTCCACATCGCAATCCAGCCAAAGGTCGTCCCCGATGATGCGCTGGCCCGCCTCGTTGCGGATGGCGACGGTCAGCATAAGGTCCGATCCATCCTGACCCTGACCGGCCAGCCGAACGGTCTCGCCGGTGCGCAGACCCGCGGGCAGGCGCAGGCCGAGCCGCTTGCCGTTCGCGACCTCGACCTGACGCACGAGACCGAGCAGCGCTTCTGACGGCGTGATCTCCAGCGTCGGGCGGGTGGTCGGCTTCTCGGCGGGCTTTTCGGCAGGTCTGGCGGCCTTTGGCTCCGGGGCTGCGGCGCGGCCGGTCTCCAGCGCCTGGAGCAGCCGGTAGGCCTCGATCACGCGCCTGAACTTGTCCTCGTCGCCGCCCTGGTCCGGGCGCGCAGCCTTGGCCGCCTTGCGAAAGGCGGTCTTCAACGCATCGCCGCCTGCCGGGCCTTTCAAGCCGAGCAGGGCGCAGGCGTCCTTGGATGTCATCGGCCGGGCGGCGGGCATATCGACGGCCAAGCTGCGTCACAGGCTCTGAAAACCCGGTTAAGCGCCGCGTTCGAAAAATCGTCGGACGACTGTAGGGTCGCACACCGGTCGTTCGACGTAGCGACGGGGCGGGCCAGAGGGGCCCCGCCGGCCAGGGAGTTACGCGATGCGGGTGATGGTGATGATGAAGGGGACGGACGCCATCGAGGCGCAGGTCCAGCCGTCCGAGCAGTTGATGAAAGACATGCTGGCGTTCAACGAAGAGTTGGTGGCCGCGGGCATGATGATCTCGGGAGAGGGGCTGAAACCCTCGTCCATGGGCAAGCGGGTCGTCTTCGGCGGGCGCGGCGAGCCGTCGGTCTATGACGGGCCGTTCGCGGAGACCAAGGAGCTGATCGCGGGCTTCTGGATCTGGGAGGTCAAGGACATGGACGAGGCCGTCGCCTGGGCCCGACGCATTCCCGACACCGACGGGCTTCACGGCGAGGTCGAGATCCGGCCCGTGGTCACGTTCGAGGACTTCGAGAACATGACGCCCGAACTGGCCGCCAAGGAACAGGCGCTGCGAGACGTGACCGAAGGCTGACGACGCGAGGCGGGGCGCGCTATATCCGGGTCATGAGCCGCGACGACCGAATCCCGCCCAGCCCCTCCGCCGACGACTACGCCCGCCAGCTGGAGGCGAACGGCGACGAGGCCGAGTTCGAACGCGACGAGCCGTTCGCCCTGTTCGGCGAATGGCTGGCGCTGGCCCGCAAGTCCGAACCGAACGATTCCAACGCCATGGCCCTGGCCACCGCGGATGCGGACGGGCTGCCGGACTGCCGGATGGTCCTGCTAAAGGATTTCGACGCGCGGGGGTTCGTCTTCTATTCGAACGCCGGGAGCGCCAAGGGCCGGCAGCTGGCGGAGAACCCCCAGGCCTCGCTGCTGTTTCACTGGAAGTCGCTGCGGCGGCAGGTGAGGGCGCGGGGCGCGATCGAGCCTGTCACGCCCGAAGAGGCCGACGCCTATTTCGCCAGCCGGGCCAGAGAGGCCCGCATCGGCGCCTGGGCCTCGGACCAGTCGCGCCCGCTCAAGGGCCGGTTCGCGCTCGAGAAACGGGTAGCGGAATACGGATTGAAGTTCGGCCTCGGAGAGGTCCCGCGCCCGCCGCACTGGACCGGCTGGCGGATCGTTCCCGAGCAGATCGAGTTCTGGCGGGACCGTCCGTTCCGGCTGCACGACCGGCTGCAGTTCCGGCGTTCGGGCGACGGCTGGAGCCGCACGCGCCTCTATCCCTGATCAGGCGGCCTTGTCGTTTGTCGTGCCGTAGCGCGCCATGAAGGTGCGCACCGCTTCGTCAGCGATGTCATCGACCTTGCGGTCGATCTCGTGCTGGTCGCCCAGCATCATGGCCGACATGAACAGCGGATGCTCGATCATGCCCATCAACTGACCGGCGGCCTGATGCGCGCTGTCCACGCGCAGGTCGCCGTCGCGCGACATGGCCTTGAGCGCCGCGATCAGGGGGGCGCCGACCTCGCGCTTGCCCAGGTTGTAGATGTCGCTGGCGGCGTCCGGGATCCGGTCGCGTTCGGCCGCCGTCAGGCGCAGGACGGCGCGGACGAAGGGGTCAGCCAGAAAGTGGGCGTAGCCGCGCGTGAAGGCCTGGATCCGCTCGCACGGCTTGCCGTGATCCATGCGCACCGCGCGCATCCGGCCGGCGAACTCAGCGGCGGTATCCAGGATGACGTGGTGGAACAGTTCGGTCTTGGACGGGAAATGGAGGTACAGGGTCGCCGTCGAGATCTGGGCGGCGCGGGCCACCTTTTCCATCGCGGCCTTCGTGAAGCCATCCTTCAGGAAGCGCGTGCGCGCAGCGTCAAGGATGGCGCGCCGTTTCTCGTCGGTCGCTTCGTCGTAGCCGTCGGCCATGTCCCTTCGCGCCGTCGGAGTCCGGCGCTTCCCCCTTGGTTAACGGCGGTCTCCTTAAAACGGCTGAACCCGGTTCTGCAACCCCGGGGCGCGAAAGCCCTTCACTAGACGAAGAATTTTACCCGCGGGTCGGCCAGGATGGGTGCGATCAGCCGGTCGACGGAGGTCGGGTCTTCCAGACGCACCGCCGCCGCTTCATCGCGGATCACGATCTCGGCCCCGGCCCGGGACGGTTCTATCTGACGCACATGGGCGGGACGCACCGTGGCCAGATACTGGGCTACGACCGAATCCCAGGTCCGCCCCCGCTTCGCCTGGTCGCGGATCAGGCGGCGGATGAAGCGGATGTCGGCGGGGGTGTCGACGAAGACACGCAGGTCGAACTGCTCGGACACCTCGGGCGTGCAGAACAGGTGCAGGCCTTCCACGATCACCACCTCGGCCGGACCGACCGAGGTCGACTGTCCCGACAGCCGCCGGTGGGTCACGAAATCATAGACCGGGACCTCGACCCGCTTCCCGTCCTTCAGGGCCGCCAGCTGATCCGCCATCAGGACGTGATCGCGTGAGGCCACGGCGTCAAAATCGAACGCGGCCGGATCAAACCCGGGCTCGGCGCCCCAGTCCCCGTTATAGGAATCCTCGGCGATCATCACCGCCTTGTCGCCCAGCCGCCGCGCCAGGGCGTGGGCGATGGTGGTCTTTCCGGATCCGGATCCGCCGACGATGCCGATGAGAAGGGTCATGCCATCCGGTTACACGCTAATGACCCCCACGAAAATCGTCCGCGCCCTGCAACCGTCTGGGATGACAGGACCCTCCCCAGCCTCCCGCGACAGCACTCCACGACCAGGGCCTGCGCATCGCATCCGGGGCCGGTGTGGAGCGCCTGACGG
>CAMLNT010000219.1 GCA_946481425.1 uncultured Brevundimonas sp. | reverse complement strand
CTGGAGCACTCCGCTGACTTCCCCTTCCGCGCACGACGCGCAACCCGACGCCGTTTCGAACAGCGCGCGGGAGACCCAGCCGATACCGCCCGTCCGGGGCGAGGATGGCCCTCTGGACGAGATCGTCCTGGCCAGGCTGGAAGACGACAAGGCCCAGGACATCGTCGTGATCGACCTGAAGGGCAAGAGCTCGATGGCCGACACCATGATCGTGGCGTCCGGCCGTAGCCACCGTCACGTCGGCGCCATCGCCGATCACGTCCTGCGCGCCCTCAAGGACGCTGGCCAGGGCAAGGCGCGGGTCGAAGGCCTGCCGCATTGCGACTGGGTTCTGATCGACGCCGGCGACCTGATCATCCATCTGTTCCGTCCCGAGGTCCGGGCTTTCTACAACATCGAGAAGATCTGGTCGGTCGACGCCGCCCACCGCGCGGGCGCGGCGGTCTAGCCCGTCCCATGCGCGTGACGATCGCCGCCATGGGGCGGTTGTCCCGTTCGCCCGAGACCGAACTGGTCGCCGACTATCTCAAGCGCGCCAACGCCGCCGGCAAGTCGCTGGGCCTGACGCCCGTCGACCTGCTCGAGGTCGAGAGCCGAAAATCCGGCAAGCCCGCCGAGGCCGAGGCCCTGACCACGGCGATCGGCGACGGCGCCTTCATCATCGCCTGTGACGAGCGCGGCAAGGCGCTCAAGTCCCGCCAGCTGGCCGACAAGGTCGCGACGCTGCGGGACCGCGGCGAGCGGCGGCTGGTCTTCGTCATCGGCGGGGCCGACGGCCTGGACCCGGCCTTTGTGGATGCCGCGCAGGACACCCTCGCCTTCGGCCCGCAGACCTGGCCCCACGCCCTGGTGCGCGCCATGCTCGCCGAGCAGGTCTATCGGGCCGTGACCATTCTGGGCGGCTCGCCCTATCATCGCGACTGAATGAAGCGCGTCGCCCTCGCCTGTCTGTTGCTTGCCGCCGCCGGCCCCGCAGTCGGCCAACGCGCGTCCGAGGACCTGGCCCGCGCCCAGGCCCGGCATCAGGACGAAAGCCTCAGGGCCCGCCGCCTGCGGGCCGACGCCAACGCCATCGCCCTGGAGGTCGAGCGCCTGCGCGTCGAACTGGTGCGGCTCGGCTATGGCGAGGCGGACGACATCGAGGCGGTCTCCGCCCAGCGCACCCGGCTGGCTTCCATCAACGACCGCGAGACGGCGCTGCGCGTCCGCCTCGGCCGCGAGCGCGCCCGCCAGACGCGCCTGCTGGCCGCGCTCCAGCTGTATGGCCAGGACCCGCCTCCGGCTTTGCTGGTCTCCCCCGACCGGGCCAATGACGCCATCCGCGCCCAGATCCTGATGCGGTCGGTGACCCCCGTCCTCGAAGCCCGCGCGCGTCGTCTCGCCGCCGACCAGTCAGAGCTCTCACGCCTGCGCCGCCAGGCCGTGATCGCGGCCGGAGACCTGCTCACCGCCGAAAGCTCCCTGGCCGACCGCCGCGCGGACATCGAGCGGCTGATCGCCGAGAAGCGTGCGCTCGAAACCCTGCTGATCGCCGACGCCGAGACGGCCGAGGCCGAGGCCATGGCCGCAGCCCGGCGCGTCCGCGACCTGGGCGGCCTGCTGCGCGAGCTGAGTCCCCTGGAGCGCCAGGCTGTCATGGCCACGCCCCTGCCCGGCGGCCGAGAGCGGTTGCTGCGCCCGATCGAGGGCCCGCTGGTGTCGGAGTTCGGCGGCGGGGAGCGCGGCGTCACCTTCTCCGGTTCCGCTCAAGGCCTCGTCCGCGCGCCGGCTGACGCGGTCGTGGAATACGCCGGCCCGCTTGAGGGATGGGACGAGGTCGTGGTCCTGCGGCTGGGGCCCGGCTGGCGGCTGGTCCTGGCCGGGCTTGGCCGCGCCTCGATCCTTATTGGCGCTCGTGTTTCGGAGGGCGAACCGCTCGGCCGCCTGCCCGACGCCGAGGCCCCCGAGCTTTATTTCGAGCTTCGCCGCGAAGAACGGCCGGTGGATCCCGCGCCATGGCTCGACGCGCGGTCCGGGGCCTGATTTGATGGCGCCACGAATTTGTCGCGCCCGCGTCGTTTCACTTGCTCCTCCCGGCGGTTTCGGCCGCCCCGCTACGAAAGTCCTCCCCCATGCGTAAGTGGGCCCTCATCGGCGCATCCGTTCTGGCTCTGGGCGTCAGCGCCGCGGCCGTCAGCCAGACTCCCGCCGGCGCCCGCGCCGCCGAGACCTATCGGATGCTGGAGCTCTTCGGCGATGTGCTGAGCGTCGTGGAGCGGGCCTATGTGGTGGAGACCGATCCCAAGCAGCTGATCGAATCCGCCCTGGACGGCATGCTCCAGTCGCTGGATCCCCACTCCAACTACCTGAACGCGGAGGACTTCCAGCGCCTGAACGAGCGCTCGACCGGCGCCTATTCCGGCGTGGGCCTGGAGATCACCTCCGAGAACGGCCTGGTTCGGGTCATCACCCCGATGGACGGCGGCCCGGCCCAGCGCGCAGGCGTTCTGGCCGGTGACGTCATCACGGCCATCAACGGGACCTCGGCCGCCGGCCTGACGGTCGCCGAGGTCTCCGAACAGCTTCGAGGCGCGGCCGGCGAAAGCGTCACCGTCACCTTCCTGCGCGACGGCGAGGAACCGCGCGACATTGTCATCGTGCGTGAGGTCATCCGGACCTTCTCCGTCACCTCCCGTATGGAAGGCGAGTTCGGCTACATCCGGATTTCGACCTTCAACGAGAACACCGGCCGCGAACTGACCGAGGCCATCAACGAACTGAAGGCCGAGAATCCGGCCATGCGCGGGGTCGTGCTGGACCTGCGCAACAACGGTGGCGGCCTGCTGACCGCGGCCATCGCGGTGTCGGACGCCTTCCTCGAGCGCGGCGAGATCGTCAGCCAGCGCGGTCGTCGGGCCCAGGACATTCACCGCTACAACGCCACCGCCGGCGACATGCTGGATGGCCTGCCGATCGCGGTCCTGATCAACTACGGTTCGGCCTCGGCGTCCGAGATCGTGGCCGGCGCCCTGCGCGACCACGAGCGGGCGACCTTGGTCGGCCTGACCAGCTTCGGCAAGGGTTCGGTCCAGACGGTCCTGCCGCTGCGCAACGGCCAGGACGGCGCCCTGTCGATCACGACCGCCCGCTACTTCACCCCGTCGGGCGCCTCGATCCAGCGCATCGGGATCACGCCCGACCTGGAAGTCGCCCGCTCGCGCCGCGAGGCCGAAATCGTCGCCCGCTCGTCCTTCCTCTATTCGGAGGCCGCCTTCACCAATGCGCTCGACGCCTCGGTGGGCTCCGAGCGCATCGGTCCGCACTCGCCCGACGAGGCGCCGCCCGAGGACTTCGCCGAGGACGGCGACTATCAGCTCCAGCGCGCGCTGGACCTGCTGCGGGTCGGTGGTGACCTGAACCAGCTCGAACGGCGTCCGCTCCAGGTCGCCGAAGCGCCCGCGGCGCCAGCTGACGAAGGCGACGGCGAATAGCGGCTGCTGCGCCCGCTATGGCGCGATGAAAATCGGGTCATTTCGTGGACTTGCGTGGCCGCTGCCTGCAGGATTTCCCCGTCGGATCGGGCCGGCGCATGATGCGCCCACCGGATCTTTGACATCGTGAGCCCTCGCCTCGGCAAGATGTCAGCAGCGCCACAGACGCG
>CAMLNT010000218.1 GCA_946481425.1 uncultured Brevundimonas sp. | reverse complement strand
AGGACGAGCAGGGCCGCCTGCTGGTCGGCGCGGCCTCGACCGTCGGCGACGCCGGCTTTGAACGGGCCATGATGCTGGCTGAAGCCGGCGCGGACGTGGTGGTGATCGACACGGCCCACGGCCATTCGGCCTCGGTCGCCGCCGTGGTCGAGCGCATCAAGCGCGAAAGCAACCGCATTCAGATCATCGCCGGCAACGTCGCGACCTATGACGCGGCGCGGGCCCTGATCGACGCGGGCGCGGATGCGGTGAAAGTCGGCATCGGCCCGGGCTCGATCTGCACCACCCGCATCGTCGCGGGCGTCGGCGTGCCCCAGCTGACGGCCGTGATGGACGCCGCGCGGGCGGCAAAGGAGTCCGGCGCTCCGGTTATCGCCGACGGCGGGATCAAATATTCGGGCGACCTGGCCAAGGCCATCGCAGCCGGCGCCTCGGTCGCCATGATGGGCTCGATGTTCGCCGGCACCGACGAGAGTCCCGGCGAGGTGTTCCTCTACCAGGGCCGCTCCTACAAGTCGTACCGCGGCATGGGCTCGGTGGGCGCCATGGCTCGGGGCTCGGCCGACCGCTACTTCCAGAAGGAAGTCAGCCAGGAGAAGCTGGTCCCCGAGGGCATCGAGGGCCAGACGCCCTACAAGGGTCCGATCAGCCCTGTCATCCACCAGCTCGTCGGCGGCCTGCGCGCCTCCATGGGTTATGTCGGCGGTCGCACGATCGAGGAGTTCCAGAAACGCGCCCGCTTCGTGCGCATCACCAACGCGGGCCTGCGCGAGAGCCACGTGCACGACGTGATGATCACCCGCGAAGCGCCGAACTATCGTCAGGGCTGAGGGGAAGATCGAATGGAGTTTCTCGAGAGCGTAAGCCTGCTGAACTGGCTGGGATGGGCGGTCGTCATCGGCCTGGCCCAGATCCTGATCACGGCAGCGGCTGTGACCCGTCAGACCGGCCTGAAGTACAATGCCAGCGCCCGCGACAAGCCGCATCCGGTCACCGGCGTGGCCGCGCGCCTGCAACGCGCCCAGGCCAACTTCCTGGAAACCTTCCCGTTCTTCGCCGTCGGCATCCTGGCGCTGCTGATCACGGGGTACGAGGATTCGAACGCCGCCCTGGGCGCCGCCCTCTATGTCATCGGCCGGGCGGTCTATGTGCCGCTCTATGCCTTTGGCGTGCCCTATCTGCGCACGCTGGTGTGGGCCGCGTCATTCTCGGGCCTGGCGATGGTCCTCAGCGTCCTGTTCACCTGAGCCATGCGTGACGGCGGTAGGATCGCAGCAGCCATCGAGGTTCTCACGGACCTTGAGACCCGTCGCGTCCCCGCCAAGATCGCGCTGAAGGCCTGGTCCGACCGCTCGCGCTTCGCGGGGGCGAAGGACCGGGCGTTCGTCTCGGGCCTCGTGCTCGACGCCCTGAGGAAGCGCCGCTCGACCGCCTGGCGCATGGGCGAGGACACGCCGCGCGCAGCCATTCTCGGTGTTCTGGCCTGGGGCTGGCGCTGGCCGGTCGACCGGCTGGCCGAGGCCGCGGGTGAAGAGCCGCACGGTCCAGGCGCCCTGAGCGAAACCGAGCAGTCCGCCCTCGCCTCGCCCCGCTCTCTGGACGACGCGCCGACCGCCGTTCAGGGGGATTATCCGGACTGGCTTCACCCCCATCTGGAGCGGATCTTTGCCGACGTGTGCGCGATGGAGATGGAGTTTCTGTCCCGCCGCGCGCCGGTCTACCTCCGGATCAACACGCTGAAGACGGACCGCGAACGCGCCCTGAAGGCGCTCCAGCCCATCGGTGCGGAAGAGGTTCTCGGGATGAACGCGGCCCGCATTCCGCCGCCCGATCCCGCCGTGCGGACCGGCGCGGTCGAGACCATCCCGGCCTTCCACAAGGGCTGGTTCGAGGTCCAGGACCTCGGCAGTCAGCTGACCGTTGAGACGGCCGGCGACATCAAAGGCAATCAGGTGCTCGATTTCTGCGCCGGCGGCGGCGGCAAGACCCTCGCGCTGGCCGCACGGATGGAAAACACCGGCCAACTCTACGCCTATGACAGCGATGCCCGGCGGATGGCCGACATCATTCCCCGCGCCCAGCGCGCCGGCGTCCGTAACCTTCAGGTCCGCTCGCCGGTCGAGGCCGACGCCCTGAAGGGGCTCGAAGGCAAGATGGACGTCGTCTTCGTCGATGCGCCCTGCACCGGCTCGGGCACCTGGCGGCGGCATCCGGACACCAAATGGCGCCTGACGCCCGACCAGCTCGAACGCCGCATGGCCGAGCAGGACGCCGTGCTGGACCAGGCCGCCGCCTTCGTGAAGCCGGGCGGGCGGCTGGTCTATGTCACCTGCTCGCTCTTCGCCGAGGAGAATGAGGACCGGGTGGCGGCATTCCTGGAACGCACCACAGCCTTCTCCCCGGACGGCCCGGGAACACGAATGTCGCCCCTGCAGTCCGGCACGGACGGGTTTTTCGTGCAGGCGCTGGCGAAGTCGGCATGACGCCTTTCCGACTCGAGCGCTGGGGCGACCTGACGGTGCTGACGGTCATGGCCGCGCCCGCCGAATACGGCGCGGCGCTTCAAGCCCGCATCCAGCCGCTGATGACAGGCATCGGCCCGGTCGAGGGTGCTGTCGGCCTGACGGCGGCCCTGGCCCGGCTAGAGGCAGGTAATGGCGTGCCCGACCTAATCGTCTCGCTCGGCTCCTGCGGGTCACCGACGCTGGAGCACGCGGCGACCTATCAGGTTTCCTCAGTCAGCTACCGCGACATGGACTGCAGTCCGCTGGGCTTTGAAAAGGGTGTGACGCCCCTGCTCGACTTCCCGGCCGTCCTGCCCCTGCCCTGTCCGATCCCCGGCCTGCCGACCGCGCGCCTGTCGACCGGCGCCAACGTGATTTCCGGCGCGGTCTATCAGACCATCGACGCGGACATGGTCGACATGGAGACCTGGGCCCTCGTGCGCGCCGCCCAGACTTTCGGCGTGCCGCTCGTGGCGCTGCGGGGGGTCTCGGACGGCCGCGCCGAGCTGAAGGCGCTTGAGGACTGGACCTCGACGCTGGTCCATGTGGATCAAACCTTGGCCGATGCCCTCGACAAGCTCGCCGCCGTCATCGCCGATCGCGGCCTCACCGCCCTCGAAACCTCTCGCCCGTCGCCAGCTTTGGAAGCCCGCCCGTGACCGCCCACCAGAAAGTCCTCATCGTCGATTTCGGCAGCCAGGTGACGCAGTTGATCGCGCGGCGTCTGCGCGAGGCGAACGTCTATTGCGAGATCCATCCCTATGCGAAGGCCGAGGCGGCGCTCCAGGCCATGAGCCCGGCGGCGATCATCCTGTCGGGCGGGCCGGAGAGCGTGCATGAGGAAGGCAGCCCCCGCGCGCCGCAGGCGGTGTTCGACGCGGGCGTGCCGGTGCTGGGCATCTGCTACGGCGAGATGACCATGTGCGAGCAACTCGGCGGCAAGGTCGAGGGCGGCCATCACCGCGAGTTCGGCCGCGCCGAGATCACCATCCAGAAGGCCTCGCCCCTGCTGGAGGGCCTGGCCGGCGTCGGCGAGGAAGAGACCGTCTGGATGAGCCACGGCGACAAGATCGTCGCCATTCCCGACGGCTTCGACGTCATCGCCACCTCGCCCGGCTCGCCCTATGCGGTGATCGGT
>CAMLNT010000217.1 GCA_946481425.1 uncultured Brevundimonas sp. | reverse complement strand
GTGTCGCCCTTGCGGCCCTTGATGGTCACCGGCGCGATCTCGTCGGCGAACTTGCCGGTCTTCTGCGCGGCCTCGGCCTTGTTCTGGCTGGCGACGGCGAACTGGTCCTGGGCGTCGCGGCTGATCTGCCAGCGCTCGGCGATGTTCTCGGCCGTCTGGCCCATGTGATAGCCGTTGAAGGCGTCCCACAGACCATCCTTGATCATGGTGTCGACCAGACTCAGGTCGCCCATCTTCTGGCCGGAACGCAGCGACGCGGAATGGTGCGACTGGCTCATCGACTCCTGGCCGCCGGCCACGACGATCCTGGCGTCGCCCAACTGAATCTGCTGGGCCGCGAGCGCCACGGCGCGCAGACCTGAGCCGCAAATCTGGTTGATGCCCCAGGCCGCCGCGCTCTCGGGCACGCCCGCGCCGATCGAGGCCTGTCGCGCCGGGCCCTGACCCTGGCCGGCGGTCAGGACCTGGCCGAGGATGACTTCATCCACGTCCGAGGCGGCGACGCCGGCCTGCTCGAGCGCGGCCTTGATGGCGACGGAGCCGAGTTGGGAGGCGGGCAGGGAGGACAGGGCGCCCATGAAGGCCCCGATGGGGGTGCGGGCGGCGGAAACGATGACGACATCGGTCATTGGACAGCTCCTGGGGAGGAAGGTGTGGCGCTTCTGCCTCAGGATCGCCTCCGCGTCATCTCCCGAGCGCGTAGAGGGCTCGGGTTCATCGTCCATAAGAGTCCGTCGGCTAGGCTTTTGGGAACGCTGGTGGGAACCGGGAGTTTGGATGGTCGCCATGTCAGAGACGCGTCGGTTCAGTTTGCTCTCCCGTTGTTGCGCTGCCGACGAACTCGACTTCGTGGAGCACTATCCGACGCGCGCCGAGAGAGTGGCCGACAGCTGGGTCCACGCGATCGCCCTGGCGCTGGCTGCGGTCGGTGGGGTGGTCCTTGCCTGGATTTCGTCGGTCAACGGCGGACCCACGATGGTCCTGTCGACGGCTGTCTATGCGATCTGCCTGATCGCCATGCTCACGGCCTCGACGCTCTACAATCGGTCGCATCCGTGCGCAGCGCGACCGGTTCTGCGGCGCATGGACGAGGCCGCCATTTTTCTGATGATCGCCGGCTCCTACACCCCATTCACGACCCAGCGGTTCACCGATCCGGCCTGGTCAGTCGGCTTCACCGCCCTCGTATGGGGGATCGCCCTGTCCGGGGTCATCGCCAAACTGTTCGCGCCCCGTCTGAACGATACAGTCTGGAGCGTGGTTTATGCCCTGTTCGGCTGGCTGGCCGTCATCGCCATCGGCCCCATGATCGAGGGCGTGTCTCCGCTGGCGCTCGCGCTGCTGGTTGTCGGCGGGATCATCTATACGCTCGGCTGCTTCTTCTTCGTGCGCCAGACCCTGCCGTATCGCCGCGCCATCTGGCACGGCTTCGTCGTGACCGGCGCGGGCGTTCACTATGCGGCGGTCATGATCGGCGTGGTTTTCGCGGCGCAATAACCGGCTCTTCCCACGGTCTCGCGCATGCGGGATACTCCGCCATCGAAATGTTCTCGGGAAACTCGCGTGGCTGATCAGAACGCCGAAGCCTCCAAGGCCCAAGCCGACCGCGTCGTCATCAAGAAGTACGCTAACCGCAGGCTCTACAACACGTCGACCAGCGCCTATGTGACGCTCGACAATCTGGCCGCCATGGTGAGAGACGGCGTGGACTTCGTCGTCTTCGACGCCAAGACCAACGACGACATCACCCGCTCGGTGCTGGCCCAGATCATCTTCGAGGAAGAGTCGAAGGGCTCCAGCCTCCTGCCCATCCAGTTCCTGCGCCAGCTGATCGGCTTTTACGGCGACTCCATGCAGTCGATCCTGCCCAGCTACCTTGAGCTCTCGATGGATAACTTCACGCGTCAGCAGGAGCAGTTCCGCAAGCAGTTCTCCACGAGCTTCGGGGCCGCGCCCGGCGCAGCCATGTTTGACGAGCAGGTGCGCCAGAACGTGGCGATGTTCGAGCGGGCGATGAAGATGTTCTCGCCCTTCGCCTACGCCCCGAGCGCCGACACGTCCGAAGCCAAGCCCGAACCGAAGGCCGCGCCGGCCGCGCCGGCCAATCCCCTGCTGGAGGCTCAGGCCGCGGCCCTCGAACAGATGCGCCGCCAGATGGAAGAGATGCAGGCCCAGCTGGCCCGCCTCTCGGGCGCGCCCAAGCCGTGACCGACCCCGTCCGGCCGCCGTCTGCGCCGCAGGACCGACGGGTATCGGACCGCCGCCAGAGCCTGCGCCGGGCCAAGGCGCCGAACGATGGTCGCGACCTGGTGCCCGTCGATCCGGTGGTCGACCACGCGCCGCCCCCGCCGCCCCTGGGTGCGCCGAAGGACGACAAGGCCGTCGCTTTTGAGGCCCAGCGTCTCGGCCAGGACGGCGTCAAGCGCGGCCTCAGAGGTGGGCAGGAAGTGCTCGACCAGGCGCGTTCGACCTACCTCAGCTCGGAATATTCCGGCGTCGCCGATCGCCGTCCGAAGCCCGGTCTGGTCAAGAAAACCGAAATCTGAAAGGGACGCGGGCGCTGGCCCGCTCCTTGCTGTGTGGCTCCGGTCCATCCTGACCGGAAACACTCATGGCCGCCGTTCTCACCTTCGCCGCCCGCGCCGTCGACACCCTGGTGGTGGCGCTGATCTTCGTGGCGTTCGGCTGAGGCCTGCCTTGGGCTCTATTCCTGAACGCCGTGGCCGATATCGAGGTCACGCCGCGCCGTGATGATCGTGACGATGAACCCGGCCATCACGTCCAGCAGCAGCATCACCAGGATCAGGAAGAAGGTCGAGGTCGCGAACGACCGCATGATCAGGAATTCACCGATGCAGATCACCAGCAGGCCCATCGACAGGGCGTGATTGATGATCGCCACCTTGCGGCTCGAGGTGGACTTCAAAAGCTCGAAGAACAGCAGCACGAGCGAGAAGAAGACCAGCAGGTCGCCGACCCCGATTCCCCAGACGCCGCCCGACGGCATGTTGATCGAGAACAGCGCCTCGCGCAGCGACAGGTCCGCATCCACGACCGACGCACCCGTCAGGATCGAGAAGGCGTAGATGTTGTAGATCACCACCGGGATCAGCAGCAGGGGGAAGGCGGTCAGCATGGCGGGTCCCTCGGGCGGCCTCTAGCTTGAGCATTCATACCGGCGTTCGCGCGGGCTCGCCAGCGGCTGACGCCTGTCAGGAGAATGGGCCTCAGATCTCCGAGACGGCCCCCGGATTGCGCGACCGGGTCCTCAGCCACATCACGCCCAGCAAATCCGACAGCGCTGCCCACAGCCGGCCCAGGTTCGTGTACTTCGACCGCCCGGTCTCGCGGCCCCGGTGGCCCACGTCCATGAAGCGGTTCTGATAGCCCTCGCGGATCATCAGGGCCGGCAGGTAGCGGTGGATGTGATCGAAGTAGGGCAGGCGCAGGAAGGCGTCGCGCCGGAAGGCCTTGAGCCCGCAACCCGTGTCGTCCGCGTCGTCGTTCAACAGGCGCTTGCGAATGCCGTTGGCCAGTCTGGACGCCCAGCGCTTGGCGCCCGTGTCCTGCCGCTTGGCCCGTACGCCGCCGACCAGGGCCACCTCGGGCCCAGCCGCGATCAGCGCATCGGCCAGTTTCGGCGCATCGG
>CAMLNT010000216.1 GCA_946481425.1 uncultured Brevundimonas sp. | reverse complement strand
TGCCGGGCGCCTTCACCCCGACCTGCTCGGCCAAGCACCTGCCGGGCTTCAAGGACAAGGCCTCTGACCTCGCCGCCAAGGGCGTGGACCAGATCGCCTGCGTCTCCGTGAACGACGCCTTCGTCATGGGCGCCTGGGGCAAGGACCAGGACGTCGGTTCGACCGTGAAGATGCTGGCCGACGGCAACGGCGACTTCACCAAGGCCCTGGGCCTTGAGCTCGACGGCTCCAAGTTCGGCATGGGCCCGCGTTCGCAGCGTTACTCGATGGTCGTCGAGGACGGCGTCGTGAAGTCGCTGAACGTCGAGGAGGGCGGCGAATTCCGCGTCTCGTCGGCTGACTATATGCTGGAAAGCCTCTGACTACAGACGTCTACGGGCCGGAGAAGCGCTCCGCCGTCATGCGGCGGGTCAGGGGGCGCGACACCGGCCCGGAGCTGAAGGTCCGGCGTCTCCTGTGGGGCGCCGGATACCGCTACCGGCTCCATCGGGGCGATCTGCCGGGCAAGCCGGATATCGTGCTGCCCGGCCGACGCGTCGCCGTCTTCGTGCACGGCTGCTTCTGGCACGGCCACGACTGCCCTCGCGGCGCGCGGCAGCCCAAGGCCAATGCCGACTACTGGAAGGCCAAGATTGCCCGCAACGTCGCCCGCGACAGGCGCGTTCAGGCCGAGCTGGCAGAGGCCGGCTGGCGGCCGGTCATCGTCTGGGAATGCGAACTGAAGGACACGCCCGCGCTAGCGGCGCGGCTGAGCGAGACGCTCGGCTAGGCGGCCTTGGTCTCTTCGTGTTCGAGGCGGCTCTCGCCCGACAGCACCCCCTGAAGGGCGCCCAGCAGCGACGCCGGGGTCAGCGGCTTGCCCACGAACCACGTCATGCCGGCGGCGGCGCACGCCTTCACGTCCTCGGGCGAGGTGTCGGCGGTCACCGCAATGACCGGCGCGAACTGGTTGGGCCCGTCGCTCGCGCGCAGGCGCCGTGTGGTTTCGCGGCCGTCCAGCTCGGGCATCCGCACATCCATGAAGATGACGTCGAAGGCGTTGGTCGAGGCCAGTTCGAGCGCCTTCATGCCGTTCTCGGCCTGGGCGATCTCGCAGCCCAGCGGCATCAGGATCAGCTGGACGGCGCGGCGGTTGATGTCGTGGTCGTCGACCACGAGAACGCGCAGCGGGCGCTCCTCGTCCTCGTCGATTGGCTGGTCGTCGGCGACGGCCTCGGACGCCTCGGCGACGGCGGGCATAGGCGCGGGCGTGGCGACGGGATCGAGCTTGAACTCCGGCTCCGGTGCGGCGGGCGCGATGGCCTCGGCCGGCAACGGACGGAAGCCGGCGCCGACGCGCGACACATCGGGCATGGCCGGAGCCAGGACCGGCGCCTCGGCCGAATCCAGCATCAGCGCCAGGGTGAAGGCCGAGCCTTCGCCCTTCTTGCTGCGGACCGTCAGGCGACCACCCATCAGCTGGGCGAGGCCTCGGCTGATCCACATGCCCAGCCCCGAGCCGCCGTGGCTGCGTGACACGCCCGAGCGCGTCTGGTCGAAGGCGGTGAACAGGCGGCCGAGCTGAGCGTCGTCCATGCCCTCGCCCGTGTCCGCGACCTCGATGGTCACAGCGCAGCGCCCGTCGTCGGCCTCCCAGGCGTTCAGGCGCACGCGCACCTCGCCCTCGGAGGTGAACTTCACCGCATTGGAGAGCAGGTTGTTGAGGATCTGGCGCACCCGCGTCGGGTCGGCCTCGACCCAGGCCGGCAGGCTCTTGCCGCCCTCGATGGTGAGGCGCACGCCCTTGGAGCGGGCCTCGGCCTGCCAGAACCGGCAGGCGCGCGCCAGCAGCTCACGCAGGTTGAAGACCGTCGGCTCGATCTGCATCCGGCCGGCCTCGAGCCGTGAATGGTCGAGCAGGTCGTCCAGAAGCCGGTTCATCATCTGCCCGGCGTCCAGGATCAGCCCGGCGTGGGAACGCTCGGTGGCGTCGGAGGCCTTGGCCTGAAGCTCGCTGGCGCCCGTCAGGATGGCCGAGAGTGGCGTGCGCAGATCGTGGCCGACGGCGGCCAGGAAGGCGGACTTGCCGGCCGTCGCCTCTTCCAGCTCGGCGCGTCGACGCTCGCTGTCGCGACGGGCCTCGCGCTCGGAGCGGGCCAGGGTCTGGGTCAGGTTGTGGGCCGACAGGGAGAAGCCGGCGAAGAACAGGACGGTCAGGCTCAGGGCCGTCAGGGCGGCGTCGTCGACGCCCAGGGCCGAGGCCTGGAACGGCACGGCCACGAGATAGAAGAGGATTGGCGTCAGGGTGGCGACCAGCACCGGGCGCGAACCGGCGGTGTTCATCACCGAGTTCAACGCGGCCCCGGCCAGGATCAAAACGCCGCAAATTCCGCCCGCCAGCCCGTAGCCCCAGGCCATGAAGGCGATCGAGCCGAAGATGGCGTTCGAAAGGCCCATCGCCAGGATGGCCAGACTCTTGCGCCAGAGCGACGGACGCTCGGTCGGGGCGGCCAGAAGTGGCTTCACGGCCCAGGCCTCGACGAGCTGGATGGCGATGTAGGCCGCCGCCCAGATCGCCCCCGCCGTCAGGCCGATGAGCGGCTGGAACGCCAGGCAGCCGATGATAGAGACGGCGCAGCGGAAGACGAGGTTCGTCCGCCGCATGGCCAGTCCGGCCAGGAGCGCCTCATCTGCCCTGCTGATCGGCTCACCCATCACACGCCCCAGACGCGCGCCTTTGCGGCGCTCATTCAGACGAGGATGTCAGGGCAGGCCTAATATCCGGTTGACGCCCCTCTAGCGGGCCCGGCGAGCGGCGAGCAGCCCGTTCAGCGCCGCCAGGAGCAGGTCGCCGTCGGCCTCGCCGTCGCCGAAGGGCGGGGGCAACTCCAGCCAGTAGACGCGAAATTCCTCGCCGCCGGCCTCGGTGATGACGGCCAAGGCGGTGCGGATGCGCCCCTGTGTTTCGCGGGTCATGCCCTCGAAGACCGGCACGATGTCGGCGTTTAGGGCGGCCGTGACCGCGCCCGCATCGCGCGGATCGATCGCGCCGATCCGGGCCTGGAGCGCCGGGTTGTTCCCGCCGCCGATCCACGGCTCGAACAGGGCGTCGAACAGTTCCGAGCGCGCGCGGCTGTCGCGTTCCGCCAGTCTTTCCCGGGCCGTCTTGCGCGCCACCGGCCTACAGGGTCCGAGCGATCAGCAGCTTCATGATTTCGTTCGTCCCGCCGTAGATGCGCTGGACACGGGCGTCCTTGTAGAGCTGGGCGATCGGATATTCGTTCATGTAGCCGTAGCCGCCGTGGAGCTGGAGCATCTCGTCGATGACCTCGCCCTGGATGTCGGTGACCCAGTATTTGGCCATGGAGGCGGTCGCCGCGTCGAGCTGACCCTTCAGGTGCAGGCCGATGCAGTGGTTCACGAACACCTTGGCCACCGTCAGCTTGGTCTTGACCTCGGCCAGCTTGAACTGGGTGTTCTGGAAATCGATCACCCGCTTGCCGAACGCCTTGCGCTCCTTGACGTAGGCGAGGGTCTCGGCGAGGCCGCGCTCGGCCGCGGCCACGCCCTGGACGGCGATGTTCAGCCGCTCCTGCGGCAGCTGCTGCATCAGCTGGACGAAGCCCATGCCCTCGTGGCCGCTGATGATGTTTTCGGCCGGGACCTTCACGTCGTTGAAGAAGAGCTCGGAGGTGTCGTTGCCCTCCATGCCGA
>CAMLNT010000215.1 GCA_946481425.1 uncultured Brevundimonas sp. | reverse complement strand
AAGGAGATCAGCTACATCCACGCCGAGGGCTATGCCGCCGGCGAGCTGAAGCACGGCCCGATCGCCCTGATCGACGAGGAGACGCCGACGGTGGCGCTGGCGCCGCTCGACGATGTCTACGAGAAGACCGCCTCGAACCTCCAGGAGGTGGCGGCGCGCGGCGGGCCGGTGATCATGATCGCGCCTGAGCAGGCCGAGACGCCGCATGGGGCCGGCATCCAGCGGGTGAATGCGCCCGACTGCCATCCGCTGATCGCGCCGCTGGTCTACGCCGTGCCGGTGCAGTTGCTGGCCTATTACACGGCGGTCCAGAAGGGCACGGACGTCGATCAGCCGCGCAACCTGGCCAAGTCCGTCACCGTGGAATGAGAAAGGCCCGCCCCGCACTGGCGGGACGGGCCTGATCGTCCTTGTCCGGAGGGACTACTGGCGCGCCGGGTGAGGCGGCTCGCTGCCCATCTGGATGCGGCCCTCGCCAGAGGTCGAGCCCTGACCGGTGACCATCGGGTCGGTCTGGCCGGACGTCGGCGTCGTGCCCTGCGCAGGCGTCGCCGTGTCGCCACCCGGAGCGCCGCCGTAACCACCGCCCGAACCGCCGGGAGCCGAGGCGTCCGAGCCGGAATCGCCGGCAGCAGCCGCGCCGCCCGAACCGCCGCCCATGGAGCCTTCGCCCTCGGCCGACGCTTCCATGCCGGAGTCGTCGGCGGCTTCGGCCATGTCGGTTTCGTCTTCAGTGGTGGCGGGCTGACAGGCGCCGAGGGCCATCAGGCCGGCGGCGGCCGCGGTCGCGATCAGAATTTTTCTCATAGTGGGTCTCCTTCTCCCGCTCACAGAACCGTTACCGTCGGTAAAGGTTCCGGAAACCCGCGGTTGCCGACCGGTCAGGACTGGGGCGGTCCGCCGACGGGGTTGTCGGGATCGGCCGGCATGGGCGGCATGACGGGATCCTGGTCGTCGTAGGGAGCCACGCCTTCGGGGACCTCTTCCTCGGGTGGAATGGCGTCGTCGGGCGGAAGGTCTTCCGGCGCGACCGCGTCATCGACCGGACCGGCCGGCATCGGCTCGGCGGCCGGCTCGGTCTCCTCGGCCGGTTCACAGGCGGCCAGGCCCGCCGTCAGTCCGACGGCCAACAGAATGCGCCGCATCATCGAAAACCTCCTGCACTTCGAGTCGAACCGGTTCGGGTGAACCCGGTTCCCAAGACCCGCCCCAGGGCCTATGTCACCGGCACGTCTCTCCAAGGATGAGAAGCTAGACCATATGAACGCTGTTCGAAAAGCCGTGTTGCCGGTTGCGGGTCTCGGGACCCGCGTGCTTCCCGGCACGAAGACCACGCCCAAGGAGCTGCTGAACGTCGTCGACAGGCCGATCCTGTCGTACATCGTGGAGGAGGCCCGCGAGGCCGGGATCGAGCACATCGTCTTCGTGACGGGCCGCTCCAAGGGCGCGATCGAGGACTATTTCGACCACCAGATCGAGCTGGAGGCCCAGCTGGAGGCCAAGGGCAAGCTGGACGTGCTGGAAGCGGTCCGCCGCGACCTTCCCGGCGCCGGAGAGATGAGCTTCACCCGCCAGATGGCGCCGCTGGGCCTCGGCCACGCCGTCTGGTGCGCGCGCGATATCGTGGGGAACGAGCCGTTCGCGGTGCTGCTGCCCGACGTGATCGTGGACGCGCAGCCGGGCGCTCTGGGACAGCTGATGCGGGCCTATGATCTGGTCGGCGGCAATGTCATCGGCGTGGAGGAGGTCCCGGCGAGCGAGACCCACAAGTACGGCATTGTCGATCCGGACCGGACCGAGGGCCGGATGACCGCCATGAAGGGCATGGTCGAAAAGCCGAAACAGGGCACGGCCCCGTCCAACATGTCGATCTCGGGCCGCTACATCCTGCAGCCGGAAATCTTCGAGATCCTGGCCACCCAGGAACGCGGCGCGGGCGGCGAGATACAGCTGACCGACGCCATGGCGACCCTGATGAAGACCCAGCGCTTCACCGCATACGCCTACGAGGGCGAGACCCACGACTGCGGCGACAAGATCGGCCTGCTCAAGGCCAATGTGGCCCTGGCGCTGAAGCGGCCGGACCTGGGCGAGGCGGCCCGGGCGGCTCTGAAAGGCCTGCTCTAGAACGATGCCGAAGGTCCTGCTCATCGTCGGCGGGGGCGTGGCGGCCTACAAATCGCTGGAGCTCGTGCGGCTGATGAGGAAGGACGGGATGGAGGTCCGCGCCATCCTGACCGAGGGCGGGTCGCATTTCGTGACGCCGCTGTCGCTGGCGTCCCTGACCGAAAACCCGGTGGGCGGAGACCTGTTCGACCTGACGGCGGAACAGGAGATGGGCCATATCGTGCAATCGCGGTGGGCCGATCTGATCGTGGTGGCGCCGGCCACCGCTGATCTGATGGCCAAGGCGGCGAACGGGGTGGCGAACGATCTGGCTTCGACCACGCTGCTGGCGACCGACACGCCGGTGCTGATGGCGCCGGCGATGAATGTGCGGATGTGGGAGCATCCGGCGACGCAGCGGAACCTGAGCCAGCTGAAGGCGGACGGGGTTTCGTTCGTGGGCCCCGACGAGGGCGAGATGGCCTGCGGCGAGTTCGGGGCCGGGCGTCTGGCGGAGCCGCCGGTGATCCTGGAGGCCATCCGGGCGCGGATCAGCCGCGATGACAGCCTGAAGGGCGTGCGGGTGCTGGTCACGGCGGGACCGACCGAGGAGCCGCTGGACCCGGTGCGGTTCCTGTCCAACCGGTCGAGCGGCAAGCAGGGCTATGCGATCGCGAGCGCCCTGGAACGGCGCGGGGCGGAGGTGATGCTGGTGTCCGGACCGACGGCGCTCCCTGCGCCGGCAGGGGTGACGCGGGTTCAGGTGAGCACGGCCGAGGAGATGCTGGTGGCCTGCAAGGCGGCGCTGCCGGCCCAGGTCGGGATCATGACGGCGGCGGTGGCGGACTGGCGTCCGGCCGAGGCCGCGCCCGAGAAGCTCAAGGACAAGGCGACCCGCACGGCCATCGAACTGGTCGCCAATCCGGACATCCTGGCCGAGCTGTCGAAGGCCGGGCCGGACCGACCGAAGCTGGTCATCGGCTTCGCCGCCGAGACCGAAAAGCTGATCGAGCACGCCCGCGGCAAGCTGGCGAAGAAGGGCTGCGACTGGATCGTGGCCAATGACGTCGGCGGCACGGGGGTCATGGGCGGCGACGCCAATACCGTCACCGTGATCGACGCGCGCGGCGAGGAGGCCTGGCCGACGCTGTCGAAGGCGCAGGTGGCGGAACGGCTGGCTGAGCGGATCGCGAAGGCGCTCGCCTAGGCGGTCGGTGCGGACTGCGAAAAATACCGTCCAAGTCGTCCGGGTCGTTCGGGTGGATTGACGCCCTGATGCTCTGAAACAGCGGCGTCAGGAGCCTCACGAGCATCATTGCGTGGCTTGAAGACGAGCCGCTGGCGCGGCGCGAGGGGATAGCGATGTCAAAGACCCGTGCCGATCCTAGGCCGGCGACGGGCAGCGGGGATGAAACGAGAGAAGAATTCTTGATTCACGAGCAAGGCCAGTGACATGGCCTGAAAAGAAGCGGGCGCGGAGGCGTCCATCAGCATCGTCCGCACTCCGTTGTTGCCTACACAGCCAGGTTTGAGACGCCGAGCGCCCGTTGAGAGGCGATCGCGTCCGCATCCAGTCGGTTCGGCAAAGGCGGCGTTCGACCCTTTGCTGGACGTCGGCTTCCGACC
>CAMLNT010000214.1 GCA_946481425.1 uncultured Brevundimonas sp. | reverse complement strand
ATCGGCGTCCTCTGGACGCCGGACTATGAACCCTTCGTGGCCGCCGCCTATTTCGACGGCGAGGCCGGCGCGCCGGTCGAACGCGGGGAGGCCGCGATCGCCGAGGCCGTGCGCCGGGCCATCGAGGTCTTCAGCTAGATGACCGACACCGCTGCGCCATTCAAACAGGGTCGCCCGACGGGCCGCGAGGTCTGGGGCTGGCTCATGCGCGGCGAGGTCGCGATGGCGCTGGGCGTGCTGCTCATCGTCGTTCTGCTGATCGTGCCCATCCCGACCTTGATGCTGGATCTGCTGTTCGCGGTCTCGATCATGTCGTCGGTGCTGATCCTGATGACGTCGCTGCTCATCAAGAAGCCGCTCGACTTCGCGATCTTCCCTACGGTGCTGCTGGTGGCGACGCTGTTTCGTCTGGGCCTGAATCTGGCGTCGACGCGCCTGATCCTGAGCCACGGCCACGAAGGGGCCGACAGCGCCGGCCAGGTGATTCAGGGCTTCGGCCAGCTGATGATGGGCGGCAGCTTCGTCATCGGCCTGATCGTCTTTGCGATCCTGCTGGTGGTGAACTTCGTCGTCATTACCAAGGGCTCGACCCGGATCGCCGAAGTCAGCGCCCGCTTCACCCTCGATTCCATGCCGGGCAAGCAGATGGCCATCGATGCCGACCTTTCGGCCGGGCTGATCGACGAAGGCGAGGCGAAGCGGCGGCGCAAGGAGCTGGAGCAGGAATCGACCTTTTTCGGCGCCATGGACGGCGCCTCCAAGTTCGTGCGCGGCGACGCCGTCGCTGGACTGATCATCACAGCCATCAATGCGATCGGCGGTATCCTGATCGGCATGCTCCAGCATCAGATGGAGCTTGGCGATGCGGCGAACTCCTACGTCCTGATGACGATCGGTGACGGCCTGGTGACCCAGGTTCCGGCCTTGATCGTCTCCATTGCCGCAGGCTTCCTCGTTTCGAAGGCGGGCGTAGAGGGCTCGGCCGACAAGGCCATGGTGAGTCAGCTGGCGACCAATCCGGTCAGCCTGGGCATGGTGTCGGCGGCCTCGGGCGTCATCGGACTGATTCCCGGTATGCCACTTCTCCCGTTCGCCGCGATCGCGGCGGGAGCGGGCCTGCTGGCCTGGCGCGAGGGCCGAAAGCGAAACGAGCCGCCGCCAGTCGTCGAGACGCCCGCTCCCGTAGAGGCCGAGGAGCCGATCTCGAACACGCTCGCGATCGACGATGTGAAGATCGAACTCGGCTACGCGCTGCTCAGCCTGATCAATGACCTGGAAGGCCGTCGCCTGACGGACCAGATCAAGGCGCTACGCCGGACTCTGGCCGCCGAATTCGGTTTCGTCATGCCGCCGGTGCGCATCCTGGACAACATGCGGCTGGCCACCCAGGGCTACGCGATCCGGATCAAGGAGATGGACGCGGGTTCGGGTGAGGTCCGTCTGGGCCAACTGATGGCCATGGACCCGGCAGGCCGTCAGGTCGATCTTCCGGGCGAGCACATGCGCGAGCCCGCCTTCGGCCTTCCGGCCACCTGGATCGACGAGTCGCTGCGCGAAGAGGCCACGTTCCGCGGCTATACGCTCGTGGACCCGTCGACGGTGCTGACCACGCATCTGACGGAAATCCTCAAGGACAACATGCCGGACCTGCTGTCCTACGCGGAGGTCCAGAAGCTGCTGAAGGATCTGCCGACGGAGCAGAAGAAGCTGGTCGACGACCTGATCCCATCGGTGGTGACCACCACGACCGTCCAGCGCGTGTTGCAGACGCTGCTGCGCGAGCGGGTGTCGATCCGCGACCTGCCGACCATTCTGGAAGGACTGGCCGAGGCGGCCCCGCATACGGCCAGCGTCACCCAGTTGGTCGAGCATGTCCGCACCCGTCTGGCCAAGCAGATCTGCCACCAGAACCAGGGCCTCGACGGGGCCCTGCCGATCATCACCTTGTCGCCAGACTGGGAGCAGGCCTTCGCGGAATCACTGGTGGGGCAGGGCGAGGACCGCCAACTGGCCATGGCGCCGTCCAAGCTCCAGGCCTTCATCCGCGAGGTCCGCGACACGTTCGAGAGGGCGGCCCAGGCGGGCGAGGCGGCGGTCCTGCTGACCGGCCCGGGCATCCGGCCCTATGTGCGTTCGATCATCGAACGTTTCCGCGGGCAGACGGTGGTGATGAGCCAGAACGAGGTCCATCCGCGAATCCGCCTGAAGACGGTCGGCTCCGTCTAGGTCACATGGTGCTTGCGGCGCGCGTCGCCGCATGGCTTGTGCATCCGTCGTTCGCCGTCGCTGAGAATCCCGCTTGCAGACCCTTTTGCAGACCATGAAGGCGTCCGGGCTCGGCGGCCGCATTCTCGTTCTCCTGTCCATCGGCTTCGTCGCCCTGATCGTCTCGGGCGTCATCTCGCTCTGGGCGGTTGAAAAGGGCGAGGAGCAGGCGGAGCGCCTGCGCCATACCTATGAGGTCCGCGCCACCGCCAACCGGGTGATCATCGGCGCCACGCAGGCCGAGAGTGGCCAGCGCGGCTTCCTGCTGACAGGCCAGGAGCGGCACGCGACGATCGAGGCGGAAGGGCGCGCCGACGCCCTGCACGGCGCCGCGCGGCTGCGTGAACTTATCTCCGACAATCCTCAGCAGGTCGCCCGGATGGACCGGCTGATGCCAATCCTCGAGGAGCGGCTCCAACTCACCGCTCAGACCGTTCGCGACAGCCGTCGAGGCATGACCGTCGAGTCCATCCGCGTTGTCCAGCAGGGCCGCGGGCCCGTCCTGATGGCGCGAATCCGCGCCTCGCTCGACGAAATGATCGCGTTGGAGAACGAACTGATCACCCGACGTCAGGCCGAAGTCGACCGGCTGGCCGCCCTGAACTACTGGGCGACGCTGATCTCGACGATCCTGATCGTGGTCGTCGCGGCGGCGTGCATCATCATCTTCCTGCGATACCTGGCCGAGATCCAGCGCGCGCGGAGCGAACTGGACAAGGTCAATGCCGGACTGGAACGCACGGTTCGGGAACGCACGGCGGATCTGATCGCGGCCAATGACGAAATCCAGCGCTTTGCCTACATCGTCAGCCACGACCTGCGCGCGCCGCTGGTCAACGTCATGGGCTATACCTCCGAGCTCCAGGCGGCCGGCAAGGTGATCGACAAGCAGCTAACGCATCTCGAGGCCAAGGCCCCCGATCAAATCCTGCCGGAGGCGGTGCTGGCCGTGCGCGAGGACGTGCCGGAGGCGATCGGGTTTATCCGGACCTCGACCGAGAAGATGGACCGCCTGATCAACGCGATTCTCAAGCTGTCGCGCGAGGGCCGGCGGGCCCTAACGATAGCGCCGCTGGACATGACCGCGCTGGTCCAGGCCATTGCCGACAGCGTCAATCACCAGACTGAGGCGTCGGGCGCCGAAATCGTCGTGGAACCTCTGCCTGAGATAGATAGCGACCGGCTGATGGTCGAGCAGGTGTTCGGCAATCTGATCGACAACGCCGTGAAATACCTCGATCCTTCCCGTCCTGGCCGGATTATAATCCGCGGCCACGAGGCGGCGGACGGGTCGGTCGCGTTCGAGATCGCGGACAATGGCCGCGGTATCGCTCCCAAAGACCACGAGCGAATATTCGAGCTGTTCCGTCGCTCCGGGAAGCAGGACCAGCCGGGCGAGGGCCTGGGCCTTGCATTTGTCCGCAATACGGTGCGTCGCCTCGGCGGCGCGATCGGCGTATCCTCGAGCCTG
>CAMLNT010000213.1 GCA_946481425.1 uncultured Brevundimonas sp. | reverse complement strand
TATCTTGCCGTTGGGATTGAGCGACAGGTACTCGGACCCCCAGGTCTCGTTAGCCGTGATGTCGATCAGGTGCGGCTCGTAGGGCAGGCCGGTCTCTTCCAGCATGATGGAGGCCTTCACCCCATTGGGCGTGTTCAGCGAATAGAGCTGGAGCCGGTCCGGATGTTTCGGCGGCCATTTGCTGGTGATCGGAAAGGCGCTGAGGTCGGCCATGGGGAGGCTCCTTCGGTGAGGTGGAGCACATCTGGGGCCGGTCGGCGGATTTGCAACCGCGGCGGATGCGGAACGTCAGCGGACCGGGTTCAGCCAGCCGTAGCAGGTGGGCCCGATGTACAGGCCGCCGCCCTCGACGCGACCGGGCGGATCGCAGACCACCACCGAGCCGGTGTTGAAGGCGACGAGATAGGTGCGTCGCTCACCGGGCCGGACCCCGTCCGAGCGGTCGCCCATGCAGTCAGGCTCGCCGTTCGTGGACAGGCTCTCGGCGACGAGCCAAAGGCCGTCGGCGTCCGTCTCGAAGCGGTAGCGTTTCTGGACGATCTCCTGGCCGCTCTCGACGGTCATCGCGCCGTCGGCGCCGAAGGTCCAGGTCTCGGTGCAGACGGGCTGGCCCTCGGGGCGGAGGTCCCGCGTGGTGAAGGTCCAGCTGCCCGACAGGCCATTGTCCTGCGTCAGCAGCGCGAGAGCGGCCGTGGCGATCAGGGCCTTGGCGGCGAACGTCAGCATGATCCGGGTCCCCTCGAACGCCGCAGTGATCACGCGGCGAACCCGGGCGCAAGCGGAACCGTGAGCCCCGCCCCGGCGCTATCGTCTGGACCCATCGCCGGAGGACCGCTTGATGAAACGCACGCTGATCGCCGCCACATCCCTGCTGGTCCTGGCGGCCTGCCAGAACGAGACCGCCAACGAGGCCGACCTCGCCGCCGAAGCCGAGGCTGAAGCCGGGGCCGCCGCGGCCGAAGACGTGGCCTCCGAAGCGTCGGCGGCCGCGGACGCCGCCTCCGGGGCGCCGGCCGGCTCGGCCTCGGCGCCGGAGGCCGGCGGCAGGGCCATCGGCGCGCCGCCTCCGATCAACGGGACATCCGGCGCGGGCGCCGGGGGCACGGTCCGTCCCGAACTCGGCCAGCGCCCGCCGGAGGACCCCACGACCGAGACCCTGGCGCGGCCGGAGACGCCCATGCCCCAGACCACCCCCGACGGCCGCCCGGCGCTTTAGACATCGCCTGATAGGAACTGACGGCTGATTGCGCCGAAAATCTCCCACCCCTAGCTTGGTCGGGGTTGTGGGGAGGTCTTCGTGGCGGGCAGCGAGGCGTTCAAGTCGAACCGGCGCTGGCTGAAGGCGGGCTTCAGCGGCAACGCGCCCCTCCCCGACGAGGCGATCCGGGTCCAGATCGACCGCCTGGGCTCCACGAGCGGCGAGGCCTGGGTCGGGCTGAGCTGGACGAACTCGGCGGGTCGGGCCCGCAGCCGCAATCGAAAGCCGCCGCTCGATGAGCAGATCGCCGCTGCACTGGAGAAAGGCTCGCCAAAGGCGGCCCTGAGCCAGGCGGTGGCCGCCGATCCGCGGGGCTGGCTCAAAGGTGGCAAGGCGGTGGACCTGCCCGGTTGGCGGTTCGCGAGGACGGTCGCCGAGATCTGCTACGACTGTCGCGGCTTTCGAACACATGCCTGTAGCGCCTGCTCCGAGACAGGGCGCGTGGACTGCTGGAACTGCAGCCGTACGGGGCGAGCCGAAGTCAACTGCTGGCGCTGCCATGGCCATGGCCAGTACAGCGAGGTGCGCTCGTTCCAGCAGTGGAACGGCACGCAATACATGCCTCAGTACGAGACCGTCTGGCATCCCTGCTTCAACTGCGGGCAGACCGGCAAGGTCATGGACACCTGCCCCAGCTGTCGCGGCTCCCTCAAGGCCGCTTGCGGGTCATGCAACGGCAGGGGCCGCATACGCTGCAGCACGTGTCGCGGCAGCGGAAAGATCGAGTCCGAAAGTCAGAAGTGGCTGCAGGCCGTTTCGCGGGTGGATCTCGCCTTTAATGACATTCCGTCCCTGAAGCACCGCGAGCTCCTGCAGCAGAACTGGACCAGTCTGGTCGAGGCGGGCGATGTCGCCATCAAGTTGGCGGGGAGTTCGCGCGAAATTGCAGATCTCGAGATCAGACAGCCCTTCTCCGCCGAGGTTCAACTATGCACGATCGAGGTGACCCTTCCGGGGGACCGCGCAGGGTCGGTGGAGAGTGTCGGTTCCCGGCGCCCGGTCCGCTCGTCCACGCCCCTTCTCGCGGAAGCGCTCGGGATTTCTCCGGAAATGAGCGGCGACAGCGCCCTGGATCGTCTCGCAGGAAAACGCATCCTGGCCCAGGCGACGGGCGCGGTGAGGGCGGCAAGACGCGCCAGGCGTGATCCGCTCGTCGCGGCGCGCGCGAAGGTTCAGGCGGACTATTCGGTGATGATTGGCGCATCCGACAAGGTCGTGGCCGCCGCGGCCGTGGTCGCGGACGCCGAGGGGCGGCCTTGGGCGCGTCGTATCTGGCCGGTCGGCCTCGGCCTCTCGACCCTCCTGGGCGCGCTGGCGGCCTATCTGACGGCAGCGGCATGGCGCCCCGACAACCCGGTGGATCCCGAACGCCTGGGCCTCCTGCTCGCCGCCATCGGACTCGGGACACTGATGCTGGCCTGGGGGCTGCTGTGGTTTCGACTTGTCCCGCGCGGCAAGAGCCTTGCTGTCGTGCGCGCGCCGGCGCCGCCGGCCCTGGACTCGACGCTCGGCTGGGGCATGGCCGTCGTGCTGGCGCCGTTCGTCGCGACCGTGGCGGTCGGCTTCGCGGCCTATCTGGCCGATTGGCCGACCGGACGGACCGCGCCATCGACGGACGCTCAAGCCCTGGCGGTGGGTGTCGGACAGGCGGTGACCACAACAGGCGTCCGCCTACGCTCTGGGCCGGGCACTGAATTCGACGTGCTCGTCACCCTGCCCGAGGGGCAGCACGTGATCCTCCTCGAGGGCGGCGACGGCGATTGGGCCAATGTTCGTCATGACGGTCAGGATGGCTACATCGCCCGCCGTTACCTGCTGAGCGAAACCAAGCCCTGATGGACGCCGCCTTAAAGAGCGCCGCATTCGTGCTATAGTGAGGCCTTCCTTCCCTGCCCAGGTACCTGCCTTGAGCCTGACGCTCGACATTTCGCATGCCGCGCGGCCCCGAGCCGTCGCTCCCGTGAACCTGTCCGGTCTCACGCGCGAGGAACTGCGTCAGGCGCTGATCGAGGCCGACATCTGCCCGCCCGAGAAGGCGAAGATGCGCGCTTCACAGGTGTGGCGGTGGATCCATCACTACGGCGTCACCGACTTCGCCCTGATGAGCGACGTCGCCAAGGATACCCGCGCGAAGCTGACCGAGGCCTTCACCCTGGCGCGGCCCGAGATCGTGGAACGGCAGGTGTCCAAGGATGGCACCCGCAAGTGGCTGATCCGCACGGCGCCGGGCATCGAGATCGAGACGGTCTACATCCCCGACGTCGGCCGCGCCGGGGCGCTGTGCGTGTCGTCGCAGGTGGGCTGCACCCTGAACTGCAGCTTCTGCCACACCGGCACCCAGAAGCTGGTCCGCAACCTGACCACCGCGGAGATCGTGGCCCAGGTTCAGGTCGCGCGCGACGACCTCGGCGAATGGCCGTCTCCGAAGGAAGACCGCCGCCTGTCGAACATCGTCTTCATGGGCATGGGCGAGCCGCTCT
>CAMLNT010000212.1 GCA_946481425.1 uncultured Brevundimonas sp. | reverse complement strand
ATCTTCACGCTCGTGTGAGGGAATGTTGACAAGACCGTGGGTCCGTGTCCCCATCCTCCCAAAGCGCCGACGGACGTGATCGGCGCCAGGGAGGGAAATCATATGAGGGCGATGCTTCTCGCATCCGCGTGCGCGTTCGTGCATCTGGCGGTTCTCGCGCCGGGCCAGGCGATGGCCCAGGATCAAGTCCAGGGACAACAAGCGTACGACGACGACGAAGTCGAGGAGGTGATCGTGACGGCGACCCGTCGCGAAGAACGCCTTCAGGATGTGCCGATCTCGGTCACCTCACTGTCGCAGGAAGACCTGAACGAGCGTGGCATCGTCGGCTACGAGGGCCTGGCCGAGGCGACGCCGGGCGTTGTCCTGAATCGCCCGACAGCCAACTTCAACAACTTCACCGCCCGCGGCATTGCGACCAACGGCTACAACGCCAACCTCCAGTCGACCGTCGCCATCTACATCGACGAGCTTCCGATCTCGGCGAACGGCAACTCCACCATTCTGGACCCCAGCCTCTACGACGTGGAGCGCATTGAATTCCTGCGCGGCCCTCAGGGGACCCTGTTCGGCTCGGGCTCCCTGGCCGGCGCACTGCGTATCCTGACGCATGACCCGGACCCGACCGGCTTCGATGCCTCGGTTCTGGTCGATTACGGCCTGATGGAGGGCGGATCACTTCGCCAGCGCTACAATGGCATGATCAACGTGCCGCTCGTCGACAACGAGCTGGCGCTGCGTGTCGTAGGCTTCGCCCGTCACGAAGACGGTTACGTCGACAATATCGGCACGGGCGTCGAAAACTCGAACCGTCTTGTGCAGTACGGCGGCCGCGCCATTCTGCTCTGGGAACCGACCGACCGGTTTTCGGCGCGGTTCATGTACTCCCATGAGATCAGCCGCCCGCGCGATTCATCGCTGACCAATCCGGCGCTCGGCGAGGACGTCCGCCGCTCTGACCGGCCCGACCTGTTCCAGAGCGAGATGAACAACATCAACGCGACGTTCGAATACCAGTTCGATGGCGCGCGCCTGACCAGTTCGACGACCTACGGGACGATGGACCAGCTGTTCTATGTGGACCTGGCCGGCACCTTCAACCAGGCCATCGCCTTCGCCCTCGACGCCAACGGCTACGACGACAACTTCGTCCAGGAGACGCGGATCGTCTCGGATGCAGGCGGCGACTGGGACTGGTCGGCGGGCGTGTTCTATTTCCGCCGCCGCCGCGACGTGGACTACGCCTATCGGTCCAATCCGGCGTTCCTCGCCGCGCGCGGCATCACCGGACTGCCGGATGAGTACTACCAGCGCTTCGGGGTGCACATCATCTCGAACGAACTGGCTGCCTTCGGCGAGCTCACCTACCGCTTCACGCCCGACCTGTGGGTCACCGGCGGCCTGCGTTACGGCACGACCGACGCCCAGGGCTTCACCGAGGCGGGCGGCTATAACTCCAACTATCTGGTCAATGCGCTGTTCGGCATTCCCGGTCCCCTGACCATCACGCCGATCGCAGCGGTCGATGGTGTGAAGGCCGAGGAATCCGGTCCGTCGTTCCGGGTCAGCGCGTCGTGGCGGCCTGTGCCAAACATCACGACCTATGCCGCCATCGCTTCTGGCTTCCGACCGCCGATCGTGAACGCCCAAGGCGGCCGCGTCAGCGTGCTGGATCCGACCGACATCGTCATCCCTTACGGCGCCAGCTCGGACAACCTCATCAACTACGAGATCGGCATCAAGGGGAACTGGTTCGACCGGCGCCTGTTCGCCAACATCGCCGCCTACTGGATCGACTGGAACGACCTGCAGGTCCAGGCCAACCGCGTGTCCGACTCGATCCAGTTCGCCACCAACATCGGCGAGGTGACGTCCAAGGGCATCGAGTTCGAGTTCCTTGCCCTGCCGGCGGATGGCTGGACGGTCGCCCTGAACGGAGCCTTCAACGAATCCCGCGTCACGGGTCTCACACCTCAGGAAGCCGGCTTCTCGGGCGCGGTCCTGGACCATCGTCTGTCCGGGCCGCAGGTCTCGGGGTCGCTGCGCGTGACCTACGAATGGGAGATGCAGCCGGGGGTCATCGCCAACGCCTCGGTGGCGGTCTCGCACGTGGGCGATTTCCCGAACTCGTTCCCGAATACGCCGGGGCGTCCGACCGTGCCGCTGGCGACGTTCGACTACACCGACAGCTACACCTTCGCGAACGCCAACTTCGCGGTGGCCTTCGACCAGTTCACCGTCGGGGCGTACGTTGAGAACATCTTCGACGATCGTTCGGTGACCTATGTCCACATCGAGAACTTCCTCGACAGCCGCTATGCGCGGTTGCGCCCCCGCACCATCGGTGTTCGCCTCGGGTACGAGTTCTAGTTGATGACTGGTCCGATTTCCGCCGCCGCCCCGGACGCGCCCGTTGCGCGTCCGGGAGCCCGGGCCTGGTTCGTCCTGGCCATCCTGTGCTTCGTCTATGTGCTGAACTTCCTGGACCGGCAGTTGCTGTCGATCCTGGCCAAGCCCATCCAGGACGAACTCGGGGTCACCGACGGTCAGCTTGGCCTGCTGGGAGGACTCTATTTCGCGGCCTTCTACTGCATCCTGGCCATTCCGGTCGGGTGGCTGGCGGACCGGACCAACCGGACGCGGGTCCTCGCCTTCGCGTGCGCTCTGTGGAGCGCGGCGACGGCGGCCTGCGGCCTGTCGCAGAACTACGGACAACTGGCGGTCTCGCGCATGACCGTCGGCGTAGGCGAGGCCGGCGGCGTGCCGCCGTCCTATGCCATCATCTCGGACTACTTCCCGTCGGGCACGCGGGGCACGGCGCTGAGCCTGTTCAACCTGGGCCCGCCGATCGGCCAGGCCCTGGGCGTGGCCTTCGGCGCGTCGATCGCCGCGGCCTATTCCTGGCGTGACGCCTTCGTCGCGGTCGGGGTGGTGGGCGTCATCACCGCCGCGGTCGTCTTCCTGTTCGTAAAGGAGCCGAAAAAGGGCGGTCTCGATCAGCTCGAAACCCATCCGCCGGCCGACGCGGCGCCCATCGAAAAGGCGGGCTTCTGGTCGACCTGCAAGATGTATTTCGCCAATCCGGTTCTGCGCGGCATGGCCTTCGCCTGCGGCGCGACCCAGTTCGTGACCTACGCCCTGCTCGCCTTCGCGACGCTGTTCCTGATGCGCGAGAAGGGCATGACCCTCCAGGAAGTCGCCGTCTGGTACGCCCTGATCGTCGGCATCTTCACAAGCCTGGGGATGTTCGTCTCGGGCCGCCTGATCGACCGCCTGGCGAAGCGGTCCAAGGCGGCCTACGCCTGGTTGCCTGCTCTGGGCTTGGCCATTGCCGCGCCCCTGTTCGCCGGCTTCATCTGGGCCGACAGCTGGCAGCTGGCGCTGGTGTTTCTGGCCCTGCCTATGGGTCTGAACTACTTCTACCTGACCCCGGCTGTGACCTTGGTCCAGGAAGAGGTTCGGCCCAATCAGCGGGTGATGTCCGGCGCCCTTCTCCTGCTGGTGATGAACCTGATCGGCCTAGGCCTTGGCCCGACCTATCTCGGCGCCGCCAGCGACTGGTTCCGGGCCAGCCATCCGGACAACTCCCTGCAGATGGCCTTCTACACCCTGCTGCCGTTCTACGGCCTGGCGATCGCCCTGTTCCTGGGCCTCGCGGCCAAGATCCGCCGCCAGGCGGCCAAGGAGGCCTGATGTCCCTGCGCACCGCCGCCAGCGCCCTCGCCGCTCTCGCCGCCCTGGGCTGCGCCAGTCTGCCTGAAGCGCAGGCCCAGCCAGTCGTCGACGCCCCGGCGGGGGCCGTACG
>CAMLNT010000211.1 GCA_946481425.1 uncultured Brevundimonas sp. | reverse complement strand
AAGGCGGCCAGATGCCGCTGCACATGCGCATGCCCAAGCGCGGCTTCAACAACCCGAACGCGCTGAAGCTGGCCGAAGTGAACCTGTGGCGCATCGCCAAGGCGATCGAAGCCAAGAAGCTGGACGCCAAGAAGGACATCGACGCCGCCGCCCTGATCGCGGCCGGCGTGATCCGTCGCGAGAAGGACGGTGTCCGTCTGCTCGGTCACGGCGAGATCAAGGGCAAGCTGAACCTGAAGGTCTGGTCGGCCTCGGCCTCGGCCGTCAAGGCGATCGAAGACGCCGGCGGCTCCGTGACCCAGGCCCGTCCGGCCAAGGAAGAAGCCTAAGCTCGGTTGCCCGGACCCGCGCGAGCGGGGTCCGGGGCCTGGCTTATCCAGGTTCCGGCTTCCCGCTCCGCACGTCCGGAATGACGAATAATGGCGAGCGCCCCATGACGAACCGGTGCGCATCGCCTATCTGACGACGGAACGTCGCGGGGTATCGGAATGGCTTCGGCCGCTGAACAGCTAGCAGCAAACCTGAATGTCGGGACCTTCGCCAAGGCGACGGACCTGCACAAGCGTCTGTGGTTCACCCTGGCGGCGATGATCGTCTACCGCCTGGGCACCTACATCCCGATCCCGGGCGTCAACACCGACGCGTTTGCCCAGGCCTTCCAGAACCAGTCGGCCGGCATCCTGGGCATGGTCAACATGTTCTCCGGCGGCGCCGTGGAGCGGATGGCTGTCTTCGCGCTAAACGTGATGCCCTACATCTCGGCGTCGATCATCGTGCAGCTGCTCGGCACCGTGTATCCGCCGTGGGAAAAGCTGCGCAAGGAAGGCGGCGAGGCCGGCCGCAAGCAGCTCAACCAGTACACCCGCTATCTGACCGTTGTGCTGGCGATCGCCCAGTCGTTCGGTATCGCCATGAGCCTGCAGGGCGTGGCGAACGATCCGGGCATCTTCTTTGTCCTGACCACGGTCACCACCCTGACCGGCGGCACCATGTTCCTGATGTGGCTGGGTGAGCAGGTGACGGCGCGCGGCGTCGGCAACGGCATCTCGCTGATCATCTTCGCCGGCATCGTGGCGATCCTGCCCCAGTCGCTGAACCAGCTCTTCACCCTGACCCGTCAGGGCCAGATCGCGCCGTTCCTGCTGTTCGCCATCCTGGCGCTGTCGATCTTCCTGGTCGTGGCGATCGTCTTCATGGAGCGCGCCCAGCGTCGTCTCCTGATCCAGTATCCGAAGCGCCAGCAGGGCAACCGGATGGTGGGCGGCGAAAGCTCCTTCCTGCCGCTCAAGGTCAACACCGCGGGCGTCATCCCGCCGATCTTCGCTTCGTCGCTGCTGCTGCTGCCGACCACGGTGTCCACCATGCTGGCCCAGAATCCGGACTCTGTTCCGTCCTGGCTGCAGTGGCTGAACACGGTCATGCCGCACCTCCAGCACGGCCAGCCGATCTTCATGGCCCTGTACGGCGCCCTGATCATCTTCTTCTGCTTCTTCTACACCTCGATCGTCTTCAATCCGGAGGACACGGCCGAGAACCTGAGGAAGTACGGTGGCTTCCTGCCGGGCATCCGCCCGGGCAAGCGGACCGCGGAATATCTCGACTACGTCCTGACCCGTCTGACCGTCATCGGCGCGGCCTACATCACGGCCGTCTGTCTGATCCCCGAGATCGGCATCGCCCAGCTCGGCAACCTTACGCTCGTGACGGCGCTGGGCGGCACCTCGATCCTGATCATGGTGTCCGTGACCATGGACACGGTGGCGCAGATCCAGTCACACCTGCTGAGCCATCAGTACGAAGGCCTCATCAAGAAGGCGAAGTTGCGCGGTCGCGGCGGACGCCGCTAAGGATCAGGGCAGGGGAGATTCGCGCGTGGCCTTGAACCTGATCCTGTTCGGACCGCCCGCCGCTGGCAAAGGCACCCAGGCCAAGCGCCTGGTCGCCGAGCGGGGGATGATCCAGCTGTCGACCGGCGACATGCTGCGCGCGGCCGTCGCCGAGGGGGCCGACATCGGCCAGCGCTGCAAAGCGATCATGGATGCCGGTCACCTCGTGCCGGACAATATCGTCATCGCCCTGATCGAACTGAAGCTCGATGAGGCGGAGGCCGCCGGCGGCGCCATCTTCGACGGCTTCCCGCGGACCCTGGCCCAGGCCGAGGCGCTGGACGAAATGCTGGAGCGCCGCGGCGCCCGCATCGATCACGTCATCCGGTTGAAGGTCGACGAGGACCGCCTGATCGAGCGCGTCACCAAGCGTTTCGAGGAGCAGGGGCGTCCGGACGACAATCCCGAGACGTTCGTGACCCGCCTGGCGGCCTACAACGCCCAGACCGCGCCGCTGCTGCCCTACTACGGCGACCAGGGCAAACTGGCCGAGATCGACGGCATGGGTTCGGTCGAGGCGGTTGCGGCCCAGATCGACGCCGTCCTGGGCTGATCGTTCAACGCTGATCCAAAGCCTGACAGGCGCGTTCATCGTCGGACGCGGCGCCATGCGGTAGGCTGGCCGCATGGCGGAGACACGATCCCTGTCGACCCTTCAGGACATGCTCAAGCGTCCGCGCGTGCGCCGCGCCGGCCTGGCCGTGATCGTGCTGGGCGCGCATGCGCTGTTCTTCGCCGTCCTGGCCATCAGCCAGCCCCGGTTCGTGCCGCCCGAGATCAGCCCGCCCATCCTCGTTGAACTGATCCGGCCCGAGCCGCCCCCGCCGCCGGAGCCGCCCCGCGCGGTGTCGCGCGAGGCCGGGGGCGGGGCGCCGGCGACGCCATCGCGCGTTCGGCCGACGGAACCGCCGCGAACGCCGGTCGATCCTGAAATCGTGTCACCGCCCGAGCCTGCGCCCGAGCCCGTCCAGACCGTCGGCGCCTCGCCAACCGATTCCCCCAACGAAGGCCAGGGGCAGGGCGGGCAGGGAACGGGTACGGGATCGGGCGTCGGCGCGGGCTCTGGAGCGGGATCTGGCGCGGGGCGCGCAACCCTGATCGCCGGGCCGAGCGAGCGGGACATCCGCCGCGTCCAGCCCAGAACCGGGCTGGGTGTGCGCCGGGTCGGGCGCGCGGAGCTTCGCTGCCGGATCCGTCTCGATGGGCGGCTGGAAGGCTGCTCGGTCGCGCGAGAGTTCCCACCCGGAAGCCGTCTGGGACAGGCAGCGCTGCAGCTCGCCGGGGTCTGGCGCTGGCGTCCCCCGACCGATTCGCAGGGGCGGCCCCAGGACAACACCGAGATCACCGTCGGGGTGGACTTCCCGCCCTAGGCGTGTCCAGATGCTTGAAAGCGGTCCAGGCCACCCCATATGGCCGACTGCACACGCGATGGTGGCGGCGAGAATCCCTTGCCAAGCCGTTGACGCGCACGGAATCCCCTGTATAACGGCGCGCTTCCGCGAAAGACGCGATCAGCGCCAGGCTTTGATTCAGGAGCCGGGGCGCCGTTTGCGTCTGTGATGCGTATTGGAGATTCAAAGCCTTGGCCCGTATCGCTGGCGTCAACATTCCGACCAACAAGCGCGTCGAAATCGCGCTTCAGTACATCCATGGCATTGGCCCGCTGTCGGCCAAGACGATCATGGAGCGCGTCGGCATCGACGCCGCCCGTCGCGTCAATCAGCTGACGGACGCCGAAGTCCTGCAGATCCGCGAGACGATCGACCGCGAATTCACCGTGGAAGGCGACCTGCGTCGCGAGACCTCGATGAACATCAAGCGTCTGATGGACCTGGCCTGCTATCGCGGCCTGCGTCACCGTAAGGGCCTGCCGGTCCGCGGCCAGCGCACCCACACCAACGCCCGCACCCGCAAGGGTCCGGCCAAGCC
>CAMLNT010000210.1 GCA_946481425.1 uncultured Brevundimonas sp. | reverse complement strand
CCAAGTATGGCGGGGCCCTGGGCGAGACCGGCTCGGTGACCTTCATGTGGGACCGTGTCGGCCAGATCAAATATCCGGCCGAGGCGGGCTCGGAAGACGCCGTGATGGAGGCCGCCATCGAGGCGGGCGCCTCGGACGTCGAGAGCGACCTGGTCAAGCCGGACATCTACGAGGACGCGCCGGGCCACACGATCTGGACCAGCTTCGAGGACCTGAACGAGGTGGCCGAGGCGATGTCCAAGGTGCTGGGCGATCCCAAGTCGACGGCCATCGTCTGGAAGCCCCAGTCCGAAGTCACCGTCACGGGCGATGCGGTCGGCACCCTGTTCAAGCTGATGGACGCGCTCGACGCCGAGGATGACGTCCAGCAGGTCTATTCCAACGAGGACATCTCCGAGGAAGACGCCGCGAAATACGCGGGTTAAGGTCCGGCTCGGCATGACCGAGCAACCGCCCCCCGAAGACGCCGAGCCGCGCTCCCTGCCGCAGGGCCTGGGGCCCGTCGGCGAACCCAACGACCTGACCCCGCCGGACTGGAAGCGGACGGCGATGATCGTCTGGGGCGTGATCGGCCTCCTGTTTTTCGGCGGTCTGGCCGTGATGGCTCTGACCTGGCGCAGCGCGGCCTTGCCGTCTCTGCCCGAAGCGCCCTCGTTCAGTTTCGAGATGCCGGATCTGGGCGTCCGGTTCGATCGCCCTGCCGAGACGTCCGTGCCGGTGGAGATCGTGGAAAAGGAGGTCGGTCGACCTCCTGAGGGCATGGAGCTTTCGCGTCGAGGCTCGGCGGAGAGCGAGAGCGGGATCGACAAGCCCGATGGAGAGGCCCTGCCCGAGCCGGACGCCCCGCTCGGGGTGCTGATCGGCGGCACATACGGTGACGCTGAGCGTTAGGCCTGAATGGTCGATTTTCTCTATCCGTTGCTGGCGGCGGTTTTCGCCGGCGGCCTGATCGGTCTGGAGCGCGAGTGGCGCGGGCGCGCCGCGGGCTTTCGGACCCATATCCTGGTCTGCCTGGCCTCGGCGCTTCTGATGGCGGTCTCCGTCGACCAGGGCGGCTGGCGGTTCACCACCCTGCCGGGCCAGGAGATTATCGCGGATCCCGCGCGGATGGCGCACGGGGTCCTGACCGGGATCGGCTTCCTCTGCGCCGGGGTGATCTTCCGGACCGGCTTCTCGATCCATGGCCTGACCACGGCGGCGTCGCTTTGGATCACGGCGGCGATCGGCCTGGTGTTCGGGGCCGGCCTGTTCCTGATGGGCGTCGCGGCGACCGTGATCACCCTACTCATTCTGGTGGCCCTCAGGCTGGTGTCGCGGCGGCTGCCGGAGCAGGCGGTGGCGGATGTGACCGTGCGGTGGAAGGCGCGGCGGCGGTCGCCCGAGGCCGAAGTGCTGGCGGCGCTCAGGGATCTGGATCCCGGATGCAGGCCCGACCAGCACCGGCTCGATCCGGACGGGCTGCGCTGCAGGACCTTTCGCGTGCGGGGGGATCAGGACGCCTTTGGCGATCTCGCCGACCGGCTGGCGGCGATCCCAGGCGTGACCGCCTTCGAGGTCGACCCCCGGGACGACTGAGGGTCCAACCTTAACCATGGCGCCCCGATCCGGGGCGCCCCGGGCTGGACGCGGGCCGCGGACATCCTTAATGGCGCCGCCCCTCCCCGAACTTCGCCTCTCCAGAACCGCCATGACCCAGCCGACCCTGCAAGCCCTGGCGAGCGACCTGCTCGCGCTCCGCGCCACGGTGCGCGCCCTGGCCCGCATCCAGGCCCGCCGGTCGCCGGCCGCTCTCAGCGAGCTGGTCCAGGCCCTGGCGGAGGAAACCGGCAAGCTGGGGGAATCCACCCCCTTCTACGACGAAGAAGGTCGCCAGCAGGCCGAGGCCGCCGGCGCCGTGGTCGCAGCCTTTATCGCCGACCTCAGGGACGAGACGGCCGAAGCGGCCTAGTCGGCATCGAACCGGGCAAGACGCCGCGGAGCCGCCTCGAGCTCCCGGATCAGGGCTCGCCCGAACTCCAGGTTCCCGCCCCGGGACAGGGGATCAAAGACCATCCGGTATCCCCGCTCGTCGCGGGCCAGCCGGCCTTCAGCCACGAGCTGCTCCAGGCGTCGGCGCACCGTCTCGCGCGGAAGGCCACTGGAGGCGGCGATCGCCCGACCGCTCAGAGGGCGGAGGTGCTCGTCCGAGAGGGGCGCGGCGTTCAGGCCCTGAATGACGTCCTCATCCCGCTGGTTCACGGCCGCACTGCCCGCGACCACGGTCAGCAGGACGAGGATCGTCTCACAGTCGTCGCCCTCGAACCGGTCGATGGCCAGCCGCAGCATGCGCAGCAGGATCTCCACGGCCTGAAGCGCCCTGGCGCGCTCGCCGGGCTGCACATCGGGCGGGCTGTCGGGTTCGCTCATCACCTCCCCTTCGCCGGATACCATCGCGCTTTTGCGGCGGCTTGGCGAGGGTAGGTGTCGGTGTCGGTGTCGGTCCGAAAACACACCGACACGACCGACAGGGGCGACAGGGGGTGGTGCCGGTGTCACCTGAAAGAGGGGTGACAGGACTGACAAGGGTGACACGGGAGTGGGCTGGTCGTTGGAATTCAGAGGCTTGACGGCGTTCGGGGCGTGTCACTCCCTGTCGATGTGGGTGACAGGCGGACGGCGAGGCGAACGGTAAAACACCGTCCAAGTCGTCCAGGTCGTCCAACTCGTTCGGGTTGGAAACGGGCTCACAATGTCAAAGACGGGTCGTGGCGGAAGTATGCGGGCCGCCGGAAGGGCGGGGACGAAGGGCGGGATTTTTGAGTCCGGGCACTGCGTTTTCAGGGCGTTGGGTGGAATGAGGACGGGGACGAACACCCCCTTCCTCCCCTCTCACGGGAGGGGGGCCGCCGAAGTCGGCGGGTGGGGCAATTGTGTGAACCGTACGGGCCCCACCTGACCGCTGCGCGGTCGTCCTGCCCTAAAAGGAGGATGGGAGGGAGGTCGTCGGCGCCATCGTGGAGGTGGTGAAGCCCAGGGGCGGATAGGCCGGCGCGACCCCTCATCCGTCAGGCTCCGCCTGCCACCTTCTCTCGCAAGGGGAGAAGGGAAGGAAGCGCTGGAAATGAGTATGTGTCCTGAAGTCCGCTCAGCGAACTCGTACGAACTCTGAACAGGTCATCGTCGTCGAGGAATGGACCGCGCCGGAATACAGACGGCGGACGACCTGTCAGACGTCTTCCTCGGATTGCCCTGAAACAAGCAGTGCTCCGCAAAACAGTCGGTCAGGAAGCTGACGACCGCCGAACTCGGCCGACGCGCCTTCACGCCTTAGTGTGAAGCGGCATCTGAGGCGGCGCTCCCTCCCGCCACATCGAAGGTCTTCAATATGCAAGACCGTGTCAGAGTCGCTGTAGAGCCAATCCGAAAGGAAGATATTCCCGTCGGACATCCATGCGCTGGTAGACATATCCCTCCATAGCGCGCTGTAAACCGGCGCAAGCGCGTCGTGGCTGTTGGGATCGCTGTCGGACAGGTCCAGGGCCATCGTCGCGCATGCGCTCAGCCCCAGGCCACAGGCCATCCAGATCGGAGCGATGGCGGCTCGTCGCCTCTGCCATGGCGTTGAGCCAGAGGAGCCCTCGCCGATCAGGGCCTAACTCACCTTTACCCGCGTCGCCGCCTCCGGCAGGTCCTCCCCGAACGCTCGCTGGTAGAACTCGGCGATCGTCGGCCGTTCCAGTTCGTCGCACTTGTTGAGGAACGTCAGGCGGAACGCGAGGCCCAGATCCCCGCCGAAGATGATGGCGTTCTGGGCCCACGTTATGACGGTGCGGGGCGACATG
>CAMLNT010000209.1 GCA_946481425.1 uncultured Brevundimonas sp. | reverse complement strand
GCGCCCGACTGGGCCTACGGCGAAGAGGTCATGGTCGAGCCCTATGTCGCCGGCAAGGAGCTGTGCGTCACGGTGATCGGCGAGGCGTCCGGCCCGCGCGCCCTGACCGTGACAGACATCACCCCGGCCAAGGGCTTCTATGACTATGAGGCCAAGTATGCGCCGGGCGGCTCGACGCATCAGCTGCCCGCCGACCTCCCGCCCGCGATCTTCGAGCGCTGCCTGCGCGAGGCCGAAAAGGCGCACCTGGCCATGAATTGCCGCGGCGTCAGCCGTTCGGACTTCCGCTACGACGGCGACAAGGACGTGCTGGTCCTGCTGGAGATCAACACCCAGCCGGGCATGACCCCGACGTCGCTGGCCCCGGAGCAGGCCGCCCACACCGGCATGGATTTCGAGGCCCTGGTTCGCTGGATGGTCGAGGACGCCTCATGCCGGCGGTAGTCAGGGGCGGACGCCGACAGACCGGACCGGCCCCCCGCAAGCGTACGGCGGCAGCGCCTCGCGGGCAGGCGCGCGGCGCTGCGCGTCCGGGTTTTTTCGATCAGGGGCTGACGCCGGGCATGGCCTGGTGGGGTCTGGGGTCGCTGACGGCCGCGGCCGCCCTGATCGCCGTCATCGGCTGGGGAGGCGAGATGGCCTCGGCCACGGGCCGCGCCGCCGACGAGCAGATGGCGGCCATGGGCTTCCGGCTCGAGCAGGTCCATGTGCAGGGCGCATCGACCGCCGGCCAGCGGGCCATTCTGGACGAGCTGCGCCTCCAGCGCGGCCAGCCGTTCGTCTTCATGGATCTCGACGCGGTCCGCGAGCAGGTCGAGGGTGTCGGCTGGGTCAGCCAGGCGCGCGTGGTCCGGCTCCTGCCCAATACGCTGGTGATCGAGGTCGCCGAGCGCCGTCCGACGGCGGTCTGGCAGAGCGGCGGCGTCGTCCGCGTGGTCGACGGGCAGGGGACCGTGATCCCCGGCGCCGACCCCGGCCGGTTCGCCCAGCTTCCGCTGGTGGTGGGGGAGGGCGCCGACGTGGCGTCCGGCGAGCTCATCCCGCTGATCGATCGCTGGCCACGCCTGCGCGACCGCCTGGACGCGGCCGTCTGGGTCGACGGCCGGCGATGGAATCTTCTGCTGAGAGACGGGGGCGTCATTCAGTTGCCGGCGGACGGGGTCGATGCGGCCCTCGTCCAGCTGGAAGCGATGGATCAGTCCGAGCGCCTGCTCGATCTGGGCTTCGCGCGTGTGGACATGAGGGTGGCTGAGAGCGTCGCGGTCGAACCGCGCGGCTCGGTCTGACGGGATGATTACGCGCCCCAGGGCGCGAACGGGGTTGGTTGAATGACGCGTCTGGGCGGACAGGATGGTTCGGGTGAAGCCTTGCGCAGGCTGGGTCAGGGAAAACCTGCCCAGGTGACCGCGCTCGACCTCGGCGCGTCCAAGGTCGCCTGCTTCATCATGACCCCCGACGGGGTGCGCCATGCCGACCGGACCATCCGCGTCGCCCACATGGGCTACGTCCAGTCGCGTGGCGTGAAGGGCGGGGCCCTCGCCGATCTGGAACAGGCGGCCGACGCCGTCTCCCACGCTGTCCAGCGCGCCGAGCGCGACAGTGAATCGCCCGTGTCGGGCGTGGTCGTCACCACCGCCATCGGTCAGCAATATTCCAACCGCGTCGGCGCCTCCGTGTCGCTCGGCGTTCGGCCGATCCGCGACGCCGACCTTGTGCGCGCCATCGCCAGCGCCCTTGCCAAGGCCAACTTCCCCGGCCGCCGCCCGATCCACCTGCTGCCGATCCGGTGGGCCGTCGATAACGGCCCGCCTGTGCGCGACCCGCGCGGCCTGACCGGCGACCAGCTCGCGCTGGACCTGCTGGTCGTCACCATGGCCGAGACGGCGTTCACGGCCCTGTCCCATTGCCTGTCGCTGGCCCACCTCGATCTCGAGGGGGTGGTCTCGGCGCCCTTCATGTCGGCCCTGTCGGCGCTGGAGGAAGACGAGAAGGACCTGGGTTGCGCCTGTATCGACATGGGCGGCGGCTCGACGACGGCGGCGGTCTTCGCCGGCGGTTCGCTGGTCCACGTCGACGGCGTGCCGGTCGGGGGCAACCACGTGACGCAGGACATCGCCCGCGGCCTGTCCACGACCCTTAACGGCGCCGAGCGCATCAAGACGATGCACGGCTCCTGCATGGCCTCCGCCCACGAGTACGGCGAACAGGTCGAGGCGCCGCCGCGCGGCGACGATCCGGGCGCTCCACCGATCCGCGTCGACCGCGGCATCGTCACCAACATCATCGCCCCGCGGGTGGAAGAGACTCTGGAGCTGGTGCGCGACCGCCTGCGCAAGTCGGGCGCACCCTTCGAGCCCGGCGCGGGCGTGGTCCTGACCGGCGGCGCCAGCCAGCTGGTCGGTGTGCGCGAGATGGCCGTGCGTGTCTTCGACGGTCGCCCTGTTCGCCTCGCACGTCCGATGCGCAGCCCACACCTGGCCGATGCGGCCTCCGGCCCGGCGTTCTGCGCCGCGACGGGTGTGCTGGTGCGCGCCGCCTACGGTCCGCGCGAAGCCGTTTCGGCCAAGAAGATGCTGACCGCCAAGATCGGTCCGGCCGCGGCGCCGCCCGTCCAGGACGGCTGGGCGCCGAAGGTCTTCCGCTGGGTCGCCGAAAACTTCTGAACTGCCTCCGAGCGCGCAGCCGGCGCCGCCGGGCGCTCGGCGGTACCGATGTATCCGGGCGCATTTGCCGCAGCCCTGCCGTCGGCAGGCCCATCGCGGGCGCGGACGATTCTGCGCGCAGTGTTCCGATCCGCAAGGAAGGCGGGGCAAACACTTGGCCCTTGCGATGAGGTCTGCGCCGACACGGGCGGGCGCCTCCCTCGGGACCCGTCGGAACGGGATTCGGCCGACAAGTTGAATGGGCCGTGAATACAATGTGTTAGGTGAAGAGCCGCGCGGGTCCAGCGTCGCTCGGCGGTTGCGCGCCGCCTCCAGGACGTTGGCTACCGACGGCTGGTCATCGGGCGCGCTGCCCGGCAGGCCGGGCCTCGCGGCGGCGGTACGGCGCCAATGCAGCCGGGGTCGTGCGCGGCCCTTTCAGAAGACCGGCGTTCGGCCAACGAGCTAACCGACGTTTGTGGTTAACAAAACCCTAGAAGGAATCACGACTCACGCTATCGCGGTAACCGGTCCTTAAGACTGGTGAGCAATCATTAACCCTGTCCGTGGACGGTGCTTCGCAGGCGGCGAAGTGAATCAGAATCGACGTCAGGGTCGGAGGTCGGAACAAGAAATGCGTGATCTGGGTCTTTCTGCGCCGCGGGCGACGGAGTTGAAGCCGCGTATCGTGGTCTTTGGCGTCGGTGGAGCCGGCGGCAACGCCGTCAACAACATGATCACCGCGGCCCTCGAGGGCTGCGACTTCGTGGTCGCCAACACGGACGCCCAGCATCTAACCTATTCGAAGGCGGATCAGCGCATCCAGCTCGGCCAGACGATCACTCAAGGCCTGGGCGCGGGCGCTCACCCGGAAGTCGGCATGAACGCCGCCGAGGAGTCCGAGGACGAAATCCACTCGCACCTCGACGGCGCCCACATGGTCTTCATCACCGCCGGCATGGGCGGCGGCACCGGCACGGGCGCGGCTCCGGTCATCGCCCGCTGTGCGCGTGACCGCGGCATCCTGACCGTCGGCGTCGTCACCAAGCCTTTCTCGTTCGAGGGCCGTCACCGCATGCGCCTGGCCGAGGCCGGCATCGCCGAGCTGCAGCGCTACGTCGACACCCTGATCGTCATTCCGAACCAGAACCTGTTCCGCATCGCCAACGAGAAGACCGGCTTCACCGAGGCCT
>CAMLNT010000208.1 GCA_946481425.1 uncultured Brevundimonas sp. | reverse complement strand
GAGCGCGAGCGCCACATCCTGACCCAGCGCCGTCTGATCGACGATCCGCTGACGCTGGAAGAGCTGGCCGGCCAGTATGGCGTGTCGCGTGAGCGCGTGCGCCAGATCGAGGTCCGGGCGTTCGAAAAGCTGCAGAAGGCGATGCAGGCGGCCGCCGTCGACCGCAATCTGGTCGAGGCCTGACGGAAGCCTAGGCGGCCTTCTGGACGCCCAGAACCTTGTCGACTGCCCCGAGAACCGCGGTGGCGGTCGGCCTGATCGTCTCGAGGCTGGTCTCTCCGCGCGACACCGATGACAGTTCGGCCGCCATGACGGCCAGACGGGTCTGTCCCGTCTGGACCGCCACGGCCTTCAGGTTCTCGCCCTGGGCGTTCAGGGCGCGTCGCGCCTGGGCCGGGTCGGTGTGGAACTGGTCGAGCGCGGCCACGATGATCTTGCGGGCCTGGTCGATGGCGTCGTGCGCCGGACTGCCGGCGGCGGTACGCGTTTCCTCGCGGCGCTTCCGCGGTCCCTTGTATTCGCCCGAATTGAAGCGCCGGCGGTCGGGTCCGACGTAGCCGACGGCCTCGACCCACGGACGGGGCTTGGTGGCCACATTGACCACGCGGCGAACCAGGTCGCCCGTCGTGAACGGCTTGACCATGAACTCATGGATTCCGCTGTCGCGCGCACCCTTGATGTTGGTCGCGGTCGCTTCGCCGGTGACCATGATCAGCGGGACCCGGCGGCATTCCATCTGGGAGCGGCGGATGCGGCGAGCCAGGTTCTCGCCGTCGAAACGCGGGCCGGACCGTTCCATGAAGATAATGGTCGGCTCGAAGTCCCGCGCGACCTCCATCGCGTGCTTCTCATCGGTTTCGAAGATGATGTCGCGGGCGCCCATGCCCTTCATCAGCTCGCCCAGCAGGCGGGCCGACGCCAGATTGGCGTCGAGAATCATCACCCGCTTCACAACGGGTTCGAGCCGGGCGAGATTCCTTGCGTCGTCGTGCAGCACAGGCGGGATCCGGTTACATTGACTGCCGCAAGCCTAAGAGCGGCACGGTAAAGATCGCCTCAACAGCGCCGCCGGAGACACGCGATGCCCGAGCCAAAGGACACTGAACAACAGCGGCGAAGCCGCGAACTGGACCGCGAGCTGGACGACAGCTTTCCCGCCAGCGACCCGCCCTCCATCACTCAGCCGCACGATCCCGACGGCGAGGAAGACGAGGACTAGCGGCCCAGGAACGGGTCCTTGAGGAGAATGGTGTCATCCCGCTCCGGGCTCGTCGAAAGCAGCGCCAGGGGCGCCCCGATCAGCTCCTCGATGCGGCGCACATACTTCACCGCATTGGCGTTCAGGTCCTTGAAGCTGCGAACCGACCCTGTCGATTCCGTCCAGCCCTCCATCTCCTCGAATACCGGCTCGGCGGCCGCCTGCTCTTTCAGGCTGGACGGCAGATAGTCGAGCACCTCGCCGTTCACCCGGTAGCCAACACAGATCTTCAGCGTTTCCAGTCCGTCGAGCACGTCCAGCTTGGTCAGGGCGATGCCGTCGATGCCATTGATGGCCACCGACTGGCGCACCAGCACCGCGTCGAACCAGCCGCAGCGGCGGCTCCGGCCGGTGTTGACCCCAACCTCGCGACCGACGGTCGACAGATGCTCGCCCACCGCGTCGTTGAGCTCGCAGGCGAAGGGCCCCTCGCCCACGCGCGTGGTGTAGGCCTTCACAATCCCCAGCACATAGCCCACACCGCGCGGACCCATGCCCGAACCGGCCGCCGCCTGGCCAGCCACGGTGTTGGACGAAGTCACATACGGATAGGTGCCGTGGTCGACGTCCAGGAACGCGCCCTGCGCGCCTTCGAACAGGATGCGCTTGCCGGCCTTCTGCGCCTGGTCCAGCACCCGCCAGGCCGGCTTCACGTACGGCAGGATCTTTGGCGCGATCTCCTGCAGTTGGGCCAGCAAGGCTTCCGGGTCGATCGGGTCCAGTCCCAGCCCCGCCCGCAGCGGATCATGGTGCGAGCGCAGCCGGTCGATCTTGACCTTCAGGTCCTCGACATTGGCCAAGTCGCACACGCGGATCGCACGGCGGCCGACCTTGTCCTCATAGGCCGGGCCGATGCCGCGGCCGGTGGTGCCGATCCTGGCGCCGGGCGCGCTCGCGGCCGCCTCCCGCGCGGCGTCCAGCGCCGGATGGATGGGCAGGATCAGGCAGGCATTGTCCGCGATCGTCAGCAAATCCGGGGTGATCGCCACGCCCTGGGCCTCGATCTTGGCGATCTCTCCCACCAGGTGCCACGGATCGACAACGACCCCGTTGCCAATGACCGAAGGCTTGCCCTGGACCACGCCCGACGGCAGCAGGGCCAGCTTGTAGACCTTGCCGTCGACGACCAGCGTGTGGCCGGCGTTGTGGCCGCCCTGGAACCGCACGACTACGTCGGCCCGGTTCGACAGCCAGTCGACGATCTTGCCCTTGCCTTCGTCACCCCACTGGGCGCCGACCACCGCGACGTTCGCCAAGACTCAAGCTCCGCTGGAATTGCGGGGCGGCTATAGCCGGAAAGGGACGGCGCGTCATCCGGAGGCGGAAAATCTCCGCCTCGCCAGCTCGGGCCTCAGTCGCCGAAGCGATAGACGAAGCGGACGCCGACCTCGTCGAGGCCCTCGTTCTTGCCCTGGTGGAAGATCTGGCCGTTCGACAGGTGGACGTAGGACAGCTCCACCGCCGTATTCTCGGTGATCCGGTAGCCGATCGACACCTCAGGCTCGAACAGCACCTGCGACCCGAACTCGATGCGCTCCGAGCGCAGGGCGACGCGGCGGTCGAACTCCTCCGGCGTCAGGCCCGGCTCGGTGAAGGAGGGAAACAGGTCATAGCCGTCGTGGACCGCTAGGCCGATTCCGGGCTGAACATAGAGCCGCTCGTCGTCGGTCAGCGGAATGTGCCAGGTCAGGCCCGCTGCGATGTAGGAGGTGTCGCCCTCGGTATTGCCCGAGATGAAGACGTGGGCGCGCGGCCCGCGCATCCACTCCGGCCAGCTGTCCAGCCGGTCGGACCGCCAGCCGAGGTGCACATTGGCCCCGCCTTCCTTGCCCGCTGCGCCGAGCCCCACAGCCTCTCCGACGAAAGTGACGTCATGGGCGAAGACGCCGGCGATGATCTCGCCGGCCGACGCCGAGGAGGCCATGGCTAGGGCGGACATCGCCACAGAGGCGGAAAGGACGGTTTTGCGCATGAGGGAGCCCCGGATCTGAACGGCGCCAGTTATGAGCCAGCCCGGATTTTCGGCAAGCGGATTCAGGCGAGTTCGGCCCAGGCCCAGTCCAGCCACGGAATCAGGGCCTCGATCTCGGCCGTCTCCACCGTCGCGCCGCACCAGATGCGCAGCCCCGCCGGGGCCGCCCGGTGCGACTCGATATCGAGCGCCGCGCCCTCCTGGGCCAGGAGGGCGCAGAACCGGCCCACGAAGTCGCGAGACTGCGCCGCCTGCGCCTCGAAGGTCAGGCACACCGAGGTTTCCGACCGGCTGGCCGGCTCCTCCGCCAGGAACCGGATCCACGGCGTGGCCTCCACCCAGGCCGACAGGGCCGCGAAGTTCGCCTGCGTCCGCTGGATCAGGCCGTCCAGCCCCCCGACACGCTCGGCCCAGTCGAGGGCCACCATCCAGTCCTCAAGCGTCAGGATCGAATAGGTGTTGATCGGATTCCCGCCGATCAGGGCACGGTCGAACCCGTCGGCGTTGCGCAGTCGGAGCACCTTGGGGATCGGCCACGGCGGCGTGAATCGGTCCAGCCGCTCGATCGCCCGCGGCGACAGCACCAGCGCCCCAATCCCGGCGTCCCCGCCCAA
>CAMLNT010000207.1 GCA_946481425.1 uncultured Brevundimonas sp. | reverse complement strand
GCGTCAGCGGATCGTCGATCAGACGGCGCTGGGTCAGGATGTGGCGCTCGCGCTCCGACAGCTCCTGCATGGCTTCCTGGAGGAGCTCCATGCGAAGGGAGTGCTCTTCGCTTTCGGCCAGAACGGTCTCCTGGCTGACGGCGTCGTCGTCGGCCAGCCAGTCCTGCCATTCGCTCTCGCCGTCCGAACGCAAGGGGGCGTTCAGCGAGGCATCGCCGCCGCCGCCCATGCGGCGGTTCATGGAGATCACTTCTTCCTCGGTCACCCCCAGCTTGGTCGCGATCTGCTCGACGTGCTCGGGATGCAGGTCGCCTTCCTCGAAGGCCGAGATCTGGCTCTTGGCCTTGCGCAGGTTGAAGAACAGCTTCTTCTGCGCGGCGGTCGTGCCCATCTTCACGAGCGACCAGCTGCGCAGGATGTATTCCTGGATGGACGCGCGAATCCACCACATGGCGTAGGTCGCCAGGCGGAAGCCCTTGTCCGGATCGAATTTCTTGACGGCCTGCATCAGGCCGACATTGCCTTCCGAGATCACTTCACCGATCGGCAGGCCATAGCCGCGATAGCCCATCGCGATCTTGGCCACGAGGCGCAGGTGGCTGGTGACCAGCTTGTGCGCCGCTTCCGGATCCTGGTGTTCGGTCCAACGCTTGGCCAGCATGAACTCTTCGTCCTTGGCCAGCATCGGAAACTTGCGGATTTCAGTCAGATAACGCGACAGTCCCTGTTCAGGCGACATCACCGCGAGCGTATTGGCAGCCATCAAAGACCCCTCTCATTCCGTCCCTAAGAGCAGGCACAACGGCCCTGACCACCTTGCGTGCGCCAGCGCCTCGCCCCTCAACTGGGCAATATGGGCATCGGTTGCAGCGGTTTTTAGACGCAGCCGTCGAAAAATCTTCGGCGGACGCCCGAAGCGTCCTTTGCCCGTGGCGATGGTCTAGCATTTAGTCAGTTGCAAATCAAGATGCACTAGAGGCGCTCCCGTTTGTGAACGCCGCCGCCTTGGCTTTCCGGCTGCCAGTCCCTAGGTTCCGCGCCAACCGAACAACCGATGGGAGGCTTCCATGACCGCCAATCCGACCGATCCGATGGGCCTGGACGGCTTCGAATTCGTTGAGTTCGTGAGCCCTGATCCGGCCGCCATGCAGAAGACGTTCGAGCTGATGGGTTTCGTGCATTCGCACACGCGCCCGGACGGCCGGGTCATCCGCATGAAGCAGGGCGACATCAACTTCCTGATCAACACGACCGACGGCACCCCGGCTGCGGAGTTCCGCGCCGCGCACGGCCCGTCAGCCGCCGGCATGGCTTTCCGGGTCAAGGACGCCAAGGAGGCCTTCGACCTGGCCGTCAAGAACGGCGCGACCGCGGCCGAAGTCACGGCCACGGGCCTCGGCGACTATCCGTTCGTGCTGCAGGGCATCGGCGGCAGCCTGCTCTATCTGGTCGACCGCTGGGGCGACGCGACCCTGTATGACGGCTGGACCGAGGTCGAGGGCTGGCAGGCGAAGGAGGCCGAGAACAACGTCGGCCTGACGCTGCTCGATCACCTCACTCACAACGTCCACAAGGGCCAGATGCGAACCTGGTCGACCTTCTACGGCAAGGTCTTCGGCTTCACCGAGCAGAAGTATTTCGACATCAAGGGCAAGGCGACGGGCCTGTTCTCGCAGGCGATGGTCGCGCCCGACGGCATGATCCGCATCCCGCTCAACGAGAGCCAGGACGAGCAGAGCCAGATCCAGGAATTCCTGACCCGCTACAACGGCGAGGGCATCCAGCACATCGCACTTCACACCGACGACATCTTCGAGACGGTGGAAGAGATGAAGCGCCGCGGCGTGCCCTTCCAGGACACGATCGAGACCTACTTCGACCTCATCGACAAGCGCCTGCCGGGCCACGGCCACGATGTGGACCGGATGCGCAAGAACCGTATCCTGATCGACGGTTCGGACCAGGACGGCCTGCTGCTGCAGATCTTCACCCAGGACACCTTCGGCCCGATCTTCTTCGAGATCATCCAGCGCAAGGGCAACAAGGCCTTCGGCGAGGGCAACTTCCAGGCCCTGTTCGACTCCATCGAGCTCGACCAGATTCGTCGCGGCGTGGTGAAGGTGGACGCCTAACGCGTCGATTGATCGACGGGCTGGGGGGCAAACCAGGTCTTGCCCGCCGCCCCGGCCAGTTCGATCACCATCTTGCCGACGCAGAGCAGCAGCATGGTCCAGGCCGGAGCGCCGACGCTCGCCAGGCCGAACGCGCCCAGCAGGATCGTGACGTGCAGCACGATAAGCCGCCCGTAGGGCCGACCCATCTCCTCGGCGGGTGTCGCCGTGCGGCGCAGGTCCGCCCGGATCCAGTCACGCCAGAAGCCGACGGCGTGGATCGCCACCAGCGCCAGCACGCCGATCCCGAAGGTCCAGAAGACGTCGCCGCCGAGAAAGGAGGCCGCCTCCTCCTTCGGAGAGCCGACGCCCGCGAACGGATCGCCCGGGCCCCCGGATGAGAAGCTGGCCGCGAGCAGGAAGGTGAAGACCCCGTGCACCGCCCAGAAGATCCCGTAGTGCACGCAGAAGAACAGCGCGAGCGGGATACGCGCGGCCAGCGGCGTGCCGCCCAGCACGGAACCGGGGGCGGGGGCCGGTCCCCGCGCCGTCAGGATGCGGGGAACCGTGAAGGCCCCCACGATGAAGTTCTCGATCCAGTAGAGGATCAGGATCGCGCCCGCGTCCCAGCCTAGGAACAGCACGCCGAAGACCGGGATCAGGTTGCCGACGATAATGCCGGCGATGGCGCGCTTGCGCAGGCGCTCAGGCTGTTCGGTCTTGACGATCGCGGGTGCGTCCATGCGCCTTCATGGCCCAGGACCGACGTTCTGCAAACCGATCAGTCCTGATCGGTTTCGCGCAGGGCGCAGCGGCGTTCCTGCATCGTGCGGGCGCCGTCCTTCCAGACGTGACGCGGATTGCCGCACATGGCGCAGGAACAGACGGCCAGACGGTCCGCCCAGTAGTGGGCCTTGGCGCTGTCCGGATAGATGCGACGGGCCCTGGCCTTCATCCGCTGGCTGTCGCGGATGCGGCGTTCGCGCTTCTTTTCGTCGGCCATGGCGTCCTCCCTCAGGGCAAAGACGCGTCGGCCCCGCGCTTCGGATGAAGCCGGGGCCCGCCGGCGCAATGGCCGGATGATCAATCTAGGATGCGGCGGTCGTCCCGTCAGGCGCCGGAAGCTGACAGGCCCGCGAAGAACCGCGGCACGGCCTCGGTGGCCGGACCATAGACGCCCTCGTCGAACAGCCGGGCGCCCAGCGACGGCTCCAGATTGATCTCGACCGTCCGTGCGCCGGCCAGCCTCGCTTCCTGAACGAAGCCCGCCGCCGGATAGACTGCTCCCGACGTCCCGATCGAGACGAACAGGTCGCAGGTCTCCAGCGCCCGATAGATGCGCTCCATCTCAAGCGGCATCTCGCCGAACCAGACGATGTGCGGCCTCAGCCATCCATCCGGCGAGAATGGGCTGTCGTGATACGGATCCAGATCGGCCGTCCAGTCGCAGACCCGGTCCGTCGCCGTGCACCGCGCCTTGTTCAGTTCGCCATGCATGTGGATCAGTTCGAACCCGGCGGCGGGCTTGATCTCCGCATGCGCCCGGTCGTGCAAGTCGTCCACGTTCTGGGTCACCAGCAGGAAGTCGCCCTCCCACCGCGCCGCCAGCTCCGCCAGCGCCCGATGCGCCGCATTTGGATGGACCGTGGGGAGAAGGGCGCGCCGCCTGTTGTAGAAGTCCTGCACCAGCGTCGGATTGGCCGCGAACCCTTCCGGCGACGCGACCTCCTCGATCCGGTG
>CAMLNT010000206.1 GCA_946481425.1 uncultured Brevundimonas sp. | reverse complement strand
GGCAAGCCGACCGGCGAGTTCCAGCCGGGCATCGAGCTGCACGGCAAGTACGTCTTCATCGCCGAGGGCGTGCGCGGGTCGCTCGCCAAAACCATCATGGCCAGGCACAATCTGTGCGACGAAGCCGAGCCGCAGAAGTTCGGGATCGGGCTCAAGGAGCTGTGGCAGATCCCGGCGGAGAACCATCGGCCGGGCCTCGTCCAGCACACGACCGGCTGGCCGTTGGATGAGTTCACCGGAGGCGGCTCGTTCCTCTATCACTTCGGTGATCGCTACGTCGCCATCGGCTACGTTGTGCACCTGAACTACAAGAACCCGCACCTGTCGCCGTTCGACGAGTTCCAGCGCTTCAAGCACCATCCGGCGATCGCCGAGCATCTGGAGGGCGGCAACCGCATCTCCTACGGCGCGCGGGCCATCACAGAGGGCGGCTTCCAGTCGGTGCCGAAGCTGGCCTTCCCGGGCGGGGCGCTCATCGGGTGTTCGGCCGGCTTCGTGAACGTGCCGCGCATCAAGGGCAGCCACAACGCGATGAAGACGGGCATGCTGGCCGCCGAGGCCGCGTATGACGCCGTCATTTCGGGGCGTGAGGGCGACGTGCTGGACGCCTATCAGGCCGCCTACGAGAAGAGCTGGGTCTACAAGGAACTGAAGCAGGTCCGGAACGCCAAGCCCTATCTGTCGAAGTTCGGCACGACCCTGGGCGGGGCGCTGGGCATGTTCGACATGTGGTTCTCGTCGATCCTCAAGATCAACGTCCCGTGGACGATGAAGCACGGCAAGACCGACGCGGCCTCGACCGGGCTGGCCAAGGACCACAAGCCGATCGCCTACCCGAAGCCGGACGGAAAGCTGTCGTTCGACAAGCTGAGCTCGGTGTTCATCTCCAACACCAACCACGCCGAGGACCAGCCGGCGCACCTGAAGCTGCTCGACCCCAGCGTGCCGATCGCCGTGAACCTGCCGAAGTACGGCGAACCGGCGCGGCTGTATTGTCCGGCAGGCGTCTATGAAGTGCTGACGCCGGAGAGCGGCGGCGAGCCGCGCTTCCAGATCAACGCCCAGAACTGCGTCCACTGCAAAACCTGCGATATCAAGGACCCGTCGCAGAACATCGTGTGGACCACGCCCGAGGGCGGCGGCGGGCCGAACTATCCGAACATGTAGCCGAAACGCCTTGCTTGCGCCTCAGGAAGCGGCAAGGGTCGGGGGATGAAGCTGCGTCTGTTCCTGACTGCCTGTCTGGCCGCATCGGCCGCTGCGACCTCGGTTCTGGCGCAGGATCCGCCGCCGCCCGACCTCGACGGCGGCTCCAGCTACGGGCAGTTCCTGGCCGGACGCGCGGCGATGAACCGCGGCGATAGCGAAGCGGCCACCCTTCACTATTCCCAGGCCCTGTCTGGGTCCGGCGGTGAGCTCCTGCCGCGTGAGCGGGCCTTTTCGGCGGCCATTCTGGCCGGTGACATCCGCGCGGCCGCCGAGGCTCCGCTGAGCGCCGAGGAATCCAATATCGCCGTCGTGGAGGCTGGACGGCTCGCCCGGCTGGTGACCGCCATGCTGGACGGGCGCTCGCGGGCCATGAACGCAGAGCTGCGCGACAATCCGATCCAGCCGCCGCACGCCTGGGCAGGCGCGCTGGTCAGCCGATGGCTGGCGGCCGACGCGGGTGACTGGGAGCGGGCCACGGCTGAGCCGGCGGCCGACGCCGACGCCCTGACCCGTATCCTGGGCGGTCTGCATCGCGCCCTGCTGCTGGAACGCCGGCGCCGCCACGACGAGGCCGAAGCGCAATATCAGCAACTCATGCTGGACGGATCGGCTTCGGCCATGGCGCGACTGCCGTACGGCGAGTTTCTGGAGCGTCGCCGGCGCGAAGATGACGCGTTGGCCCTTTATGATGCGGGCCTGGCGCGGGGCGCCGACCCCGGCCTGATGGCCGCGCGGGCTCGCGTCATCGAAGGCGGTCGGATGCCGGACTCCCTGACGTTCGAACAAGGTGCCGCGCTGGCTTTCGGACATGCAGCTGCTGCGGCCTCGGTTTCGGGCGCACACGAGTTTGCGGTCGCCTATCTGCAGATGGCCCTGGCGCTCAATCCGGACGATGGCGAAGCCTGGCTGACGCTCGGGCAATCGCTGACCGAGATCGGTATGCCGGCGACGGCCCGGGCCGCCTGGGCGCGGACGCCGCGTTCCAGCCCCGCCTATGCCGAGGCGCAGATCAGCCTGGCAGCCAGTCTGGATGAGGCTGGCGAGGGCCAGGAGGCGCTTCGGATCGCCCAGGCGGCCGCTGGGGAACAGCCAGGCGCCGCGTCGGCCTACACCTTGGCGGCGCTGCTTACCCAGCACGAAAACTATGCCGAAGCCCTGGCCGTGCTCGACGGTCCGGCGCTGGCCGGGATGCAGGACTGGAACCTGCTGTTCTTGCGCGGGGCGGCCAATGAACGGCTCGGCCGGCACGCGGAGGCCGAAGCCGCGTTCCAGCAGGCGCTCGCCCTGTCGCCGGATCAGCCGGAAATCCTGAACTACCTGGGCTATATGTGGATCGACCAGGGCACGCGCGTGGACGAAGGGCTGGCGATGGTCGAGCGCGCTGTCGCGGCCGAGCCGGACAACGGCTCCTATCAGGACAGCCTGGGCTGGGGCCGCTACCGGATGGGGCAGTACGACGAGGCGGTGCGGCTGCTGGAGCTGGCGGTCGGCCTCAATCCGTCGAGCGCCGAAATCAACGACCATCTCGGGGACGCCTACTGGCAGGTTGGACGTCGGCGCGAGGCCGAGTTCCAGTGGCGGCGCGCGCTGACCCTGGATCCGGCCGAGGACATCCGCATTGATGCGGAAGCCAAGCTGGCTGGACGGGCGCCGGGCGGGGCGCTGTGATCGCGAGCGAGTTCGCGCCGGCCAAGGTCAATCTGTTCCTGCATGTCGGTCCGGCCAGGGCCGACGGGCGACATCCGGTCTGCAGCCTTGCAACCTTCGCCGACGTGGGCGACGCGCTGAGCGCCTCCCTGGCCGACGTTTACTCGCTTGAGGTGGACGGCCCGTTCGCAGGCGACATCGGGCCGGTCGCTGACAATTTGATCACGCGAGCACTGGTCGCGGTCGACGCGCGTCCAATGGCGATCCGGCTGACCAAGAACCTCCCGGCCGCGTCGGGGCTCGGCGGAGGCTCGTCGGATGCGGGGGCTGCGTTGAGACTGGCGCTCGCCTTGCAGCCCGATCTCTCGGGCGAGGCCGCGGCAGCGGTGGCGCGGGATCTTGGGGCAGACGGCCTGCTCGGTTTCGAGGTGCGGCCCAGCCTGGCTCAGGGAGATGGGGAGGTTCTGACGCCGCCGCCGGCCTTCCCGGCCCTGGATGCGGTCCTCATAAATCCCGGCGTCCCCAGTCCGACCGGGGCGGTTTATCGGGCCTATGACGAGGGCGTGGCGGCTACCGCCGACCTGCCGACCATGCCCGTGCGCTTCGAGTCGACTGATGGCTTCATCGAGTTCCTGGCCGGATGTCGCAACGATCTGCAGGCGCCCGCCGGGCGGCTGGAGCCAGCGATTGGCAGGGTGCTCGACTGGCTTGGACAGCGGCCTGAGCCACAGTTGGTGCGAATGTCCGGCTCGGGCGCGACCTGCATCGCGATCTGCCGAAGCCGGGACGAAGCTGTAAGCTTAGCCCGGGCCGCCGCGCCCATCGGCCGATGGGTGACAACAACTCGCCTCAGGGGCTTTGGTGGCCGCGGTTAACTGAAGGCCGGAAAGTGGCGATTACTGTGAAGTGGACCAGTAATCGCCGTGTTGCGGACATGAACTGCGACAAATCGGATCATTAGCGAAGTGTGCGGGAACCGTGGCTAAGCAATCACGGTTTTGGACCCCATCAACGGCAACGTCTGCTGTCAAAA
>CAMLNT010000205.1 GCA_946481425.1 uncultured Brevundimonas sp. | reverse complement strand
GTCGAGAAATCCGATGGTTGGCTCCACCGGAGACGGGGGATTAGGCCTCTTGGGCAGGCCAGCCCATAAGGCCATGGGCTGAACCGGCCGTCGCGGCTATTCAGAGGGCATGAGTCCCGACCGCGCCGACCAGCTCTCCGAAATCCTGAAGGCCAGCCCGCAGGTGATGCGGGTGATGACCACAGTTCGGGGGTTGGGTCTTCCCGACTGGCGGCTGTTTTCCGGTGCGGTCTACCAGACGGTGTGGAATGCCGTGACCGGACGGGATCCGGCCTATGGGCTGAAGGATTTCGACATCGGCTATTTCGACCCTGACACGTCCTGGGACGCCGAGGACGTCTTTATCAAACGCACCGCCGAGGCCTTCGACGAGCCGCTGAGGAGCGCCGTCGAGGTCCGTAACCAGGCGCGGGTGCACCTGTGGTTCCACGACAAGTTCGGCGAGCCGTACGAGGCGCTGACGGGGACGGACGAGGCGCTGTCGCGGTTCGTGGCCCCGGCCTTCGGGGTGGGCGTGCGGCTGGAGGACGACGACCGGATCACGGTCGCTGCGCCCTTCGGGCTGGAGGACATGTTCGCCATGGTCATCCGGCCCAATCCGAACCGGCCGCTGGCGAAGGGCTGGGACCGGGTGGTGGCCTCCACGACGGCGCGCTGGCCGGAACTGATCGTGACGAAGGAACCTGCCTGATGCGCCAGTGGACCGTAGACGCCTTTGCCAGCCGGCCCTTCCTGGGCAATCCGGCCTGTGTGGTCGAGCCTTTCCAAGTCTGGCCGGACGTCGACTGGATGCAGGCGCTGGCCATGGAGAACAACCAGGCGGAGACGGCCTTCCTTCTCAGAACCGACGATCCGGCGCGGTTCGGCCTGCGGTGGTTCACGCCGGGCATGGAAGTGCCGCTGTGCGGGCACGCGACCCTGGCCTCGGCCCATGTGCTGTTCGAGGAGTTGGGCGTGGATGCCGGTGAGCTGGTGTTCGACACGAGGTCGGGGCCGTTGAGGGTCCGTCGTGAAGGTGGGGCCTACAGCATGGATTTCCCCGCCGATCCGCCGCGCCGGACGGACGTGCCCGAGGGTCTGACCGACGCGCTGGGCGCCGAGCCGGTCGAGGTCTGGGCGGCGGCCTATCTGGTAGTGGTGGTCAAGGACGCCGCGACTGTGCGGGGGCTGGATCCGGACATCAAGGCGCTGCACCGGATCTCGGGCGAGGCGACGGGCGGGCGCGGCAATATCGTGGTCTGTGCGGCGTCGGACCTTGCGACCTACGATGTGATCGACCGGTTTTTCGCCCCGGGATCGGGCGTGGATGAGGACCCGGCGACCGGCTCGGCGCACTGTATCCTGGCGCCGCTGTGGGCGGACAGGCTCGGCCGCCCGGATGTGCGGTTCCTGCAGGCCTATCCCGGACGCGGTGGTGAGATCACGACCCGCATGGCCGGCGACCGGGTGATCCTGGGCGGCGGGGCGGTGACGACGGTCGAGTCCGTCCTGCGGTTAACGTAGCGCCGGTTTCCTGATCGGCGGCCTTCGGGTATTCGAAGGCGGTGCAGGTCGGGGCGTCGATGGCGGCTCTTTCCAAATCGCGCCGGAAGGCGCTGGTGAAGCGGGCGCTGGACGTGATCTCGTCGCTGGGCGTGGGCATTCTGTCGGCCTCGGTGCTGGACCCGCTGACCCAGTCGCAGGATATCGCCTTCATTCACATCCTGTGGGCCTGCGCCGCGGGCGTGGTGCTGATCGGATGCGTGGTCGCCGCAGGGCTGGCGGAAATCACGTGACCCTGACCAGCGTGCAGATTCTGGTGAGCGTGGTGACGGGGCTGACGGTCCTGTCGGCGGGCGCGGTGGTCCTTGAGGCCTATCGCATCAGTCGCGCGCCCGATGACGACGCCCGACCGGGACAGCCGCCTGAACCGGAACCCCAACCGCCTGAACCGGCAGCCCCGCTGCCTGAGGCCGCCGAAAGCACAAGTGTCATTCGGGGGACGACGCCGACGCTACAGATACCCGACGAGCCCGATGGTCCGGAATCGATGGCTCTCAAGAAGCCGACGGTCGTGCGCGGCGTGCCGCTCAAAAACCTCCGCAGCAAGCCGAAGGGCGGCCAGACCCCCTGACGCGCGTCGGCCGCCGGTCGTGACGCCGGCGGCCTTCGGGAGCGCCATGGATCAGCCGCGGCGGTTGTCGCGGTCGCGGCGCTCGATGCGGATACGGGCGCTCAGGCGGTCGAAGCGCTGGTCGAGGTCGCGGCGTTCGGCGACCGACAGGCCGTTGCGGCGGTATCGGGTCTCGAGCTGGGCGATCTGGCGGAACTCGGCGCGCAGGGCCGTGGCCTCGCGGCGGCTCAGGGCGCCGTTGCGGACTCCCTGGTCGATGCGCCGGTCCAGGTTGGCCTGGCGGGCGTTGATCGAGGTCCAGCCGGACGCCTGGATCTGGACCTGGGCGTGGCGCGACTGGGCGCTGGCGGTCATGGGAACCGAGACGGCCGAAACCGCGATCAGGGCGGTGAGGGCGGCGGCGGAAAAGCGTTTCATCGGATCTGTCCTTTTGCGGGGGCCGCCACCTCGGCGGTCCTGACAGATCACACGGCAGGCGGACCCTGATCCGTCGCCTCTCAGCATTAAAAATCCATAATATTCAATATGATGTAACAGAAACAAGAAACGGCGCGGCCCTTTCGGACCGCGCCGCTCTTTTAATCAGCGTCCCGTCTTGGGGGAGGGGACTACGGGACGCCGATGTGGGTCGGGCCTACCAGCGACGGTGGTCGCGGTCGCCCCAGCGACGGTCGTCACGGTCGCGACGCTCGTAGCGAACCTGACGGCTCAGCGAGTCGAAACGGCGCTCGAGGTCCTGGCGTTCCCATCGGTTCAGGCCGTTGATGCTGTAGCGGCGTTCCAGCTGGATAAGCGAGCGGAACTCCGCGCGAAGCCGGACAGCTTCACGGCGGCTCAGCGAGCCGTTGCGGACACCCTGGTCGATCCGGTGATCGATCCGCTCGAATCGACGATCGATGCGGTCCCAGTTCTGGTCCCAACGGTCATAGCCACGATAGCTCTGGGCGGCGGCCGGTACGGCGGCGGAGAGCGCGGTCACCGCGACCAGGGGAAGGATGGCTTTCTTGAACATGTCGGCTCCTTTCGTCTCCACCACGATTTGTGGCGTTAGCTCCAGTTGAGCACCGCGAGCCTGAGCCTGACCTGAACAGCCCGTTTCATGTGAGGTTCACCTAACTGAACGGCCTCGCCCCTTGCCAAGCGGCGCGCCAAAGCGTTGCCTTGGCGCATGACTCGCCTCCCCACGCCGACCGTCAGGCCCGCCCGGCCGTGGTTCTCCTCCGGCCCGACCGCCAAGCCGCCGGGCTGGCGCCTGGAGGGTCTGTCGGACGCCCTGATGGGGCGCAATATCCGGGCGGCTGTGGTGCTGGACCGGTTCAGGGAGGCCGCGGACCTGACGCGTCGGGTGCTGCGGATTCCACGGGGGCACGAAATCCTGTTCATGCCGGCGTCCGATACGGGCGCGGTCGAGGCGGCGCTCTGGAATCTGCTGGGCGAGCGGCCGGTCCAGGTTCTGGCCTACGACAACTTCGGCAAGCTGTGGGCCACCGATGTGCGCGAGCATCTGGGGCTCGATGCGGAGGTCCTGTCGGCGCCCTATGGATCGCTGCCCGACCTGACCCGGGTCGATTCGGCCAGTGATCTGGTGTTCGCCTGGAACGGCACGACCTCGGGCGTCAGGGTTCCCGACGGCGCCTTCATCGCGGGCGACCGGCAAGGCCTGACCATCTGTGACGCCACCTCGGCGGCCTTCTGCATGCCGCTGGAGTGGGACAGGCTGGATGCGACCACCTTCTCCTTCCAGAAGGCATTGGGCGGGGACGCCGGGATTGGGGCGCTGGTGCTGTCGCCGCGGGCGATCGAGC
>CAMLNT010000204.1 GCA_946481425.1 uncultured Brevundimonas sp. | reverse complement strand
GTGGGTCTTGCCCTTGTCGTGGTCGAAGAACACGCCCGGCGAACGGTGCATCTGCGAGACGATGACGCGCTCGGTGCCGTTGACGATGAAGGTGCCCTTGTCCGTCATGAGCGGGATGTCGCCCATGTAGACGTCCTGCTCCTTGATGTCCTTGACCGAGCGGGCGCCGGTCTCTTCCTCGGTTTCGAAGACGATGAGGCGCAGCTTGACCTTCAGCGGCGCGGCATAGGTCATGTCGCGCTGAATGCACTCCTCGACGTCGTACTTCGGATCCTCGAACTCGTAGGACACGTACTCGAGCGTCGCGCGCTCGTTGAAATCCTTGATCGGGAACACCGACTTGAAGACGGCTTGGATGCCTTCGTCGATACGGTCTGGCTGGCGCGTCTCGCGCTGCAGGAATTGCTCGTACGAAGACCGCTGAACCTCGATGAGGTTCGGCATCGTCACGGCTTCCGGAATACGGCCGAACGACTTGCGGATCCGCTTCTTGCCGGTGAAGGAGTGCGCCATCTGGTGTCCCTGTTACGGCGCAGGGCTGTTCTTCCCGCGCCACGTCAAAAAGACGCACGCCGCCCCTCTCGCAGGGTCGGTTTGCGCCGTCTCTTGCGTCCACCCTCGAGACGAAAACGCCTCAGGACGCTGGATTTTGAAGGGCTCCCGGGGAGGAGCTGCGCCTTCGTCCGGCTAAGGGCGAGCCGGACCTCGGCGCATTACGCGCAGGAATCGGAATTCGTGCGAAGGGGCGTATATAGCGCGAAATCGGGCGAAGGAAAGGCCTTTGAGGCGATTTCCGACTGCGGATTCGCCCTGTAGGGTCGCCCCATGATCCGCGCCCTCGCCCCTGCCCTCATCGCCCTGTCTCTCGTGGCCTGCACGATGCCGCGGCCGCAGCCCGTCTCCACGGCCGAACCGAGCCAGGCGGGCTGGGAAGCCGGTCAGCGCGCTTTTCTCGCCTGGAACGCCGCCCAGCGCGGCTGGACGACGACCGACAGCGGGCTGCAGTACCGCCGCGTCGGGCCCGCCAACCCTGACGGCGCCCGCCCCGGCCCAACCGACACCGTTCGGGTCCATTACACCGGGACCTTCATCGATGGTCGTGAGTTTGACAGCTCAGTCGGCGGCGACCCGATCGAGTTTCCCCTCAATCGCGTCATCTCGGGCTGGACCGAAGGCCTTCAGCTGATGCGCGAGGGCGAAACCTTCGAGTTCGCCATCCCCGCCAACCTCGCCTACGGCGACCGCTGGGTCGGCGGCGACCTCATCCCGCCGAACTCGACGCTCCTGTTCCGCGTCGAACTCCTGGCCGTGACGCCGACGTCGGCCGACTAGCTCAGGCCGCCCGCGCCGCTGCGCCGACCTGCGCTTCAGCATCGGTCGACGGTGCGGCCGCCGGCGCCCCTTCAGGCGCGCGCGCGGCGCGGCGATCACCCGAACGACCTCGGAAGGCCGTCATGGCCTGGAACAGCACCGACAGCAGCAGGAAGGTGACCATGGTGACGCCGGCCACAGCGGTTCCAGGCGTGACCACCTGCGGCATGATCCCGATGACGCTCGCCAGGGCGACGCCCGAGAACAGAAGGCTCGCCACGTGCAGACGCCGGTTGCCCTTCGGTTTGAAAACATAGGCGTAGATGTACGCGCCGAAACAGAAGGCCGAGCCGGCGATCGCCGCCGCCTTCATCAGGGTGACCAGTTGATCCATGGGGCGCTCCTCTTCAGGTCCTATTGTCGTCGCGGGCGGTTAAGGGTTGGAGAATTGAGAAATCGGCGTTTCGATCGACGCGTGAAAATCGACCGGAAAGGTCGCGACGCCCGGCAGACCGACGTCTCGCTGGTAGGTAGCTGTCAGCACGCCGGTCTCCCCGGTCGGGCCCCTCGCCTCGCGCGACAGGCTGACATCGACCAGATCTTCCGCCAGGTCTTCTAGGTTATCCGAGACGATCTCCGTCAGTTCCGCTTCGGTGGCGTCAGGGTGAAGCGACAGATGTCGCCCCGCCTTCTCGAGGCTGAAACGCACGCTGGACATGCAATGCTGCGTCCAGCCGAATTCGAAGACGCCCATCATGAGCGTGGCCAACACAGGCAGCACGAGTGCGAACTCCGTCGCGCTGGCGCCGTTGTCAGCCTTCAGGAGCGATGTCAGCCGCCTAGCGGACACGGACCATCCTCGTCGCATTGACCGGCCTGTCGTCGAACAGCCCTTGCTCCTGCCCGCTGGCGGTCAGGGTCACGTAGGCGGCCGAGGCGTCACCGTCCGGGCACAGGGCTTCAAGCTGGACCTCGGTCGCACCGCAGCGGCCGGAACGAAGGTAATCCACGTCGGCGCCAGTCGGCGGATCTTCCCACGCGTCCATGGCGACCTGGGCCGCCTCTGCGTCCGACACACCGCCCCCCAGGTAATAGTCGACCGCGGCATCCAGCGCGGTCGCCGCGCGCTGCTTGTCCATGGCCATCATCCACACCTCTGCGGACACGAGCGCCAGGCCGGCGATGACCGGAGCCACGATCGCCATTTCGACGGCTGCCGCGCCGCGCGTGTCTTTGACCAGGTGATAGAGGCTGCGCACTGGCCCTACTCCGACAGCTGGACGAGATGCAGGACGGGCACGGCGGGAATGCCGAAGGCCGTGCAGTCGGCGGACAACTGCGTGCTGCCGGACCACTCCACGGTCCGGGCCACGATACGGACGCAGCCTCCCGATCCTGAATAGTTGCCCAGATAGGAGATCGCCTGTCGGGGCATGTAGACGGCCCCCGTCATCGTTGATGCTGCCGTGCCGTTGAACGTCGACGACCCGCCGCCAGACCGATCGCCGAAAAACAGGATCCCCGCGGTATCGCCACTGGTCGGCGCAGACAGGCGTAGCGTGGCATTCCCGTTGATGTTCACGCTCGACGAACCGTCCAGGAAAATCGTCACGCCGTTGCCGGTGATGTCGGCGTTGGCGTTCACGCGGAAGTCGCCGCCCGAAACGTAGTACACGCCCGGCTGCAGCGTCACCGTGCCCGACAGACGCAGACCGCCGCAGTAGCGCCCAGGTGACAGCGTGGAGCCATTGCCGTTCAGACAGCTGCCCGACGCTGTCGGTTGGGGAATCGACGCATAGGGGTCACCGACCGGGGGCGCATTCAGGATCGGGGTCCGGCATTCCGTCATGGTGGCGCCGGAACCGACGTTGGCGCCGCCCCCCGAGATAAGACAGTTCACGGTGAGGCGAGCCGACCCTCGGAGGTTTACCGCATCCGCTGCGCGTGAGTTCGCCATCACGCTGCAGCCGTTGAGGGTGACGGCGGTGTTTCCAGAGAATTCCGCGGCGCGAGACGCCGTCTGGTCCAGCGCCAGGATGCAGGCGTTCGAGGCCGTTCGGTAGGTCGCCACCGCGCGCGCTGTCAGCCCGACCTCGCCGTCCGTGAAGAACTGGGTGAAGAAGCGCTCGGCCTCGGCCGTCAGAATGACCTCGACCGCGTTGCCGCCTGCCGACGGCCCCGACAGCGGCGGAGCGTTTACCTCGACGGCGCCCGCGCTTGAGTCGAACCCATTCTCTTCGGCCGCCATGACGGCGACGGTCTCGACGTCCTCGTCGTCAGACCCGGCCCGCCGTTCGATCGCGCCCGCATGGGCTCCGGCATCCGCAGCGGCCTGCAGTTCGACGCTGCGATAGTACCAGTAAGTGGTTTCGACGCCGAAACCTGCGCCGCCCACAACGACGGGCAGGGCAAGAGCGAAGATCATCGCCACGTTGCCCTTTGCCTGCGCGCGAAACTGTCCAAGCCAAGCGTTCATGATGGACCCCAGTCCCAGAACGCGCAGTTTCTGCCCCGCCGGCTCAACGGTTCGTGCACAAAGTCGGTTAGGCCGCGCTAACCAAACAGGCTCGTCCTCCCTTCGAAGCGGGGACGAGTCGACCTTTTCTTCGTCACCCCGCCAAA
>CAMLNT010000203.1 GCA_946481425.1 uncultured Brevundimonas sp. | reverse complement strand
CCTGGGTCTGGAACTCGTAGAGATATTGCAGCGTGCCCTGGGCGATTTCCGGCTGATAAGGCGTGTAGCTGGTCAGGAACTCCGACCGCTGGATGATGTGATCAACCGTCGCCGGCACATGGTGCTTGTAGGCGCCCGCGCCGCAGAAGAACGGGACCGATCCGGCCGCAGCGTTCTTGGCCGCCATAGCGCCGAGCGCGCGCTCGACCTCCTGCTCGCCCGCCACGCGGGGCAAGTCGACGAAACCGTCGCGCCGGGCGGCCTCGGGAACGTCCACGAAAAGATCGTCGATCGACTTGGCGCCGATCGCGGCGAGCATCGCCGTCCGGTCGTCAGGGCTCAGGGGAAGATAGCGCATGGCGTTTCCTGGGGAGGGTCAGCGAGGCTCGACGCGGACGTCGGCCCGGATGGAGTGGGCGATGTAGCATTCGTCGTGCGCCCGGTGATGGCACTCGGCGACGACGGCGGGGTCCGCCTCGCCTTCGACGGTCAGTCGGGGGCGCAGGGTGACGGTGGAGATGTAGAGCTTGCCGGCTTCGTTAGGCGTCATGACGCCCTCGGCCTCGTCCTCATAGGCAGTGACGACCAGACCCTTCTGGCGGGCGAAGGCCAGGAAGAAGAGCATGTGGCAGGCGGAGACCGATGCGACCAGGGCCTCTTCCGGATCGACAGCCGAAGGGTCCGATCCCGGCACCGGCGGCGCCGAGGAACCTGGCACGATCGCACCCCCGTCGAAGCGCCACTGGTGACCACGCGAATAGCGGCCTGAGCGGTGCTCGTCGGCCGAAGCGCTCCAGGCGACAGTTGCAGTATAGCGGTGGTCCATCATCATCCTTCGTCATCCCGGCTGAAGCCGAAGGCGGAGAGCCGGGGTCTGAACGCGGACAGCGCCGCAAAGCTCAGGCCCCGGATCGTCGCCTCGCGCCGCCCGGAGTGACGGCGAGGGTTAGAGCGTCTTCAGGAAGTCGTCGTAGGCGGCCGGATCCATCAGGGCGTCGAGTTGCGAGGTGTCCGAGACCCTGATTTTGGCGAACCAGCCTTCGCCTTCCGGATCGGCGTTGACGGTTTCCGGCGCGGTGGCCAGGGCGCTGTTGCCCTCGACGACCTCACCCGAGACCGGGGCGTATACGTCAGACGCCGCCTTGACGCTTTCGACCACGGCGAAGCTGTCGCCCTGGCTGACCGACTTCCCGGCTTCCGGGGTCTCCACGAAGACGACATCGCCGAGCGCATCGGCGGCGTGCTTGGAAATCCCGACGGTGGCGACATCGCCGTCGAGGCGAACCCACTCGTGATCCTTGGTGAAGCGCATGTGTGTGAATCCTAGGCTTTGGGTTTGCGGTAATAGCGTTGGGCGACGAACGGCATCGCCACGACCTCGGCGGGAGAAGCCTTGCCGCGAACGATGACCTTCAGGTCCGTCCCGAGTTCCGAGAAAGCCGGGGGCACGTAGCCCATGGCGATGTTCTTGCCGAGGGTGGGCGACGGCCCGCCCGAGGTGACCTTGCCGATGACGTTTCCGTCGGCGTCGGCGATCTCCGCGCCTTCGCGGGCCGGGGCGCCTTCCTTGACGATCAGGCCGACGCGGACCCGCGACGGGCCGTCTGCCAGTTCCTTCAGCACGCGCTGGGCGCCGTTGAAGTTGGCGGCTTCCTTGCGCGACTTCGACAGGGCGAAGGTCAGGGCGCCTTCGACCGGCGAGGTGCCCGGATCGATGTCGTGGCCGTGCAGCGGCAGGCCGGCTTCGAGACGGAGACTGTCCCGGGCGCCCAGGCCGATCGGCTTGACGCGGGCGTCTTCCAGGATCGTGTCCCAGACGCGGTTGGCCTCGGACGCAGGCACGGAGATTTCGTAGCCGTCCTCGCCGGTGTAGCCCGAGCGCGAGACGTAGCAGTCCACGCCGAACAGCATCAGGCGGGCGCAGTCCATGAAGCCCATCTCGGCCAGCAGCGGCTCATGTGCGGCCATGACGTCGGCGGCCTCGGGGCCCTGGATGGCGATCAGTGCGCGGTCGTCAAGCACCTTGAGCTTTGCGTCACCCGCGAGATTCGCCGACCAGAAGGCGAAGTCCTCGTCCTTGTTGCCCGCATTCACGACGACAAACAGGCCGTCGTGGTCCGGCTTGCCGGCCATCAGGTCATCGATGATGCCGCCGTCGGTGTTCAGCAGCAGGGAGTATTTCTGACGGCCTTCCTTCAGGATCGCATAGTCGCCCGGCACGAAGCGCTCGAACTGGGCGATTGCGTCCTTACCCGTGATCTTGCACTGGCCCATGTGCGACACGTCGAACAGGCCGGCGTGCTCCCGCGTCCAGCGGTGCTCGGCGAGCACGCCCTCGTACTGGACCGGCATGTCATAGCCGCCGAAGCCGACCATGCGCGCACCGCGCGCGCGGTGGTTGGCGTTGAGCGGGGTCGTCTTGAGGGTTTCGTCGGCCATTCAGAGTCTCGCGGTCGCCTATTGAGCGGGAAACCCCCGCCCGAAGCGCCCCCGCTGTCCTGAAGCCTGAGAGATTTCAGCCTTGCGGCCTTGCTCCTTCGGCGCGCCATACGGCGACTTTCCAGCGTCCGATCGTGCTTCGCGGTCCTTTTGCCTGAGCGTTTCCGGGGCGGTTGCGCCTTCGGCTCCGGCCGCATCCGTGTGGACCGCCGGTCTCTCCCGCGAGAGCGGCTCCAAAGCACCCGACTCTGGTCCGAAGTCAAGCGCAGCCCCTTGTCGCGGCAGCGCCTCCGCGCCTAGACAGACCCAAAATCCCGAGCCCGTTGAGGACGACGCCCCATGACTGTCAGCTCCGCCCAGCCGCAAGCCCTCGACGCCTGGCTCAAGGCCTCCTCCGCCTCCGAAGGGCTGGTCGAGGTCCTGACCGTGATCGGGCGAACCTGTTCGGCGATTTCCGATGTTGTCGCCGGCGGCGCCCTGGCCGGGGTTCTGGGCGCGGCCGGCGCCGTCAATATCCAGGATGAGGAGCAAAAGAAGCTCGACGTCATCACCAACGACATGCTGACCGAGGCCCTGATGGCCTGTCCGATCGTGGCCGGGGTCGCGTCCGAGGAAATGGACACCGTTCAGCCGGCGTCGAACGCGGCGGGCGAATGGCTGGTGCTGTTCGACCCGCTCGACGGCTCGTCCAACATCGACATCAACGCGCCAGTCGGGACCATCTTCTCGATCCTGAAATCGCCGAACACCTTGCCGACCGAGGCCGACTTCCTCCAGCCGGGCCGCAACCAGGTGGCCTCGGGCTATGTCCTCTACGGCGCCCAGACGATGCTGGTGCTGACGGTGGGATCAGGCGTGGTGGGCTTCACGCTTTCAGGCGACGGCCAGTGGCTGCTGACCCACGACGCGGTGACGATCCCGGCGGACACCAGGGAGTTCGCCATCAACATGTCGAACCGTCGCCACTGGGCGGAAGGCGTCCAGCGCTACATCGACGGCTGTCTCGCCGGGGTCGAGGGACCGCGGGCCAAGAACTTCAACATGCGCTGGGTCGCGGCCATGGTCGCGGACGTCCATCGCGTCCTGATGCGGGGCGGCGTCTTCCTTTATCCGTGGGACAAGCGCGAGCCGAACAAGCCCGGCAAGCTGCGGCTCATGTACGAGGGCAATCCGATGGCCCTCTTGGTCGAGCAGGCCGGTGGCAAGGCCACGACCGACGGCGTTCAGCGCATCCTCGACGTCGAACCGACCCAGCTGCACCAGCGCATCCCGATCGTCCTGGGATCCGCAAACGAGGTGGATCAGGTGGCTGCGGCCTGAGGTCGCACACCGTCTCCACAGGAAGCGGACGCTCTCCACAGGCGCCCCGGTGCGAGGGGCGGTATAACGAGCCATCCGCGCGATCGGCGCGGCCGGATGCCATGACCCGTTTCCCTCTCGATCGTTTCGCTGGGTTGAGCCCTGAGTCCTTCGCGCGACTCGAGGTGTGCCTGCTCGCCTTCATGCATCGGCTGAGCGACGAGCAGGTGCTGGAGCTTGCCGACA
>CAMLNT010000202.1 GCA_946481425.1 uncultured Brevundimonas sp. | reverse complement strand
GCGGGCTCCGGTCCGGCGGGCCGGATCGGGCATGAGGATCTGGACGCCTATGTTTCGGGCGGTGGTCGCGGCGCCTCGGCGCCGTCCGGCGGCGGCTCGATGTACGCCAGGGCCGAAGGCGTGACCGAGACCAGGATCATCGGCCTGCGCCGCAAGATCGCGGAGAAGATGGCCGAGAGCGTGCGGCGCATCCCGCACATCACCTATGTCGAGGAGATCGACGTCACGGCGCTGGAGGAGCTTCGCGCTCACCTGAACGCCCAGGCCAAGGCGACGGGGAAACCCAAGCTGAACGTCCTGCCGTTCATCGCCCGCGCCATCGTGGTTGCCCTGCGGGACCAGCCGACGATCAACTCGCATTATGACGACGAGGCCGGGATCCTGACGACCCACGCCGCCGTGCATTTGGGCATCGCCGCCCAGACGCCGAACGGGCTGATGGTGCCGGTGGTCCGCCACGCCGAGGCGCGCGATCCCTATGACACCGCCCAGGAGATCGCGCGGGTGTCGGGCGCGGCAAAGGACGGATCGGCCAAGCGGGATGAACTGTCCGGCTCGATCATCACCATCACCTCGCTGGGCACGTTGGGCGGGGTGGTCCACACGCCGATCATCAACCACCCGGAAGTCGCCATCGTCGGTCCGAACAAGATCCAGGAGCGGGTCGTGGTGCGCGATGGCCAGATGGTCGTGCGCAAGATGATGAACCTGTCCTCCAGCTTCGATCACCGGATCGTGGACGGTCACGACGCGGCGGTGTTCGTCCAGCGGATCAAGGGCTTGCTGGAACATCCGGCGACGTTGTGGATGTGAGCATGACCCAGCAAATCAAAACCAAAGTCCTCATCATCGGCGCCGGGACCGGCGGCTATGTCGCTGGCATTCGCTGCGGGCAACTCGGCCTGGAGGCCGTGCTGGTGGACGCCGGGGACGGGCTGGGCGGGACGTGCCTGAACGTGGGGTGCATTCCGTCCAAGGCGATCATCCATGCGGCCAACAAGTTCGAGACCGTGGCGAAGGCGGCGGATGGCGGGACGCTGGGGATCACGGCGGCCAAGCCGGCCATCGATCTGACCCAGACGGTCGCGTGGAAAAACGGGATCGTCAAGAAGCTGAACCAGGGCGTTTCGGGCCTGCTGAAGCGGGCCAAGGTGAAGGTGATCAAGGGCTGGGCGACCTTCTCGGACGCCAAGACCTGCACCGTTTCGACCGATGAGGGCGAGATCACGATTTCGGCCGAGCACGTCATCCTGGCGACGGGGTCCGAGCCGGTGGAGCTGCCGTTTCTGAAGTTCGGCGGCGATGTGATTTCCTCGACCGAGGCCCTGTCGCTGGACAAGGTTCCGGGCAAGCTGGTCGTCGTCGGCGGCGGCTATATCGGGCTGGAGCTTGGGATCGCGTTCAGGAAGCTCGGCGCCGAGGTCACGGTCGTCGAAATGGCCGAGCGCATCCTGCCGCTCTACGACAAGGACCTGACGGCGCCGGTGACGAAGTGGCTCGAAAAGCACGGCGTGAAGCTGATGCTGGGCGCCAAGGCGGGCTCGTTCGAGAACGGCAAACTGAATGTGACGTCCAAGGACGGCGAGGCCGTCAAGCTGGACGCCGACAAGGTGCTGGTCACCGTCGGCCGCCGTCCGCGCACGCAGGGGTGGGGTCTGGAGAACATGGGCGTGGCCATGGCCGGCCCGTTCGTGAAGACCGACAACCGCTGCGCCACCAGCATGAAGAACGTCTGGGCCATCGGCGACCTGACCGGCGAGCCCATGCTGGCCCACAAGGGCTCGGCCCAGGGCGAGGTCGTGGCCGAGATCATCGCGGGCCATGACGCGGTCTTCGACCCCGTCACCATCGCGGCCGTCTGCTTCACCGAGCCGGAGATCGTCTCGGCCGGTCTGGGGCCGTCGGACGTCGAAGGCCGCCAGGACGTCATCACCGCCTCCTTCCCGCTGATGGCCATCGGCCGGGCCCTGGCGATCGAGGCGGGCGACGACGGCGGCTTCGTGCGCGTCATCGCCAACAAGGACGATCACCGCATCCTGGGCATCCAGGCGGTCGGCCAGCACGTGTCGGAACTGTCCAACAGCTTCGCCCAGATGCTGGAGATGGGCGCGGTGCTCGAGGACGTGGCGGGCACCATCCACGTCCACCCGACGCTGGGCGAAGCCTTCCACGAGGCGACCCTGCGGGCGCTGGGGCACGCGATCCACATCTAGGACGTGGCAACCGCAATCGCCCGGTCGGACGTGCTCTAGCGTATTGATATAGCTGTTCTAGTCTGGATTTTGCAGACCGGTTTTCCCCGACGTCGCGATTGGGCTCAGGATCGTCGGTCTGGTCTTTGACGTTCCGGCCTATGCGGTCGACCCGGTCGACTTGGACTGTGTTTTTCGCCGTCCGGCTAGTTCGCCGGCGCGATCCGCAGCAGCTGCCCGTTGTCCTCATCCGTGACGACCCACACCGAGCCGTCCGCCGCGACCTGCACGTCGCGGATGCGCTGGTTCTGGTCGACGAGGAGGCGTTCCTCGCCGACGACGCGGTCGCCTTCGATGACGAGGCGGGCGAGGTGCTTGCTGGACAGGCCCGAGACGAACAGGTTGCCGCGCCATTCCGGGAACAGGTCGCCCTCGTAGAAGGCGACGCCGCCGGGGGCGACGACGGGATCCCAGTAGTAGATGGGCTGTTCCATGCCGTCGCGGGCGGTGATCCCCTCGTTGATCGCACCGCCGCGGTATTCGACGCCGTAGGCGATGACCGGCCAGCCGTAGTTCAGGCCCGCGCGCGCGATGTTGATCTCGTCGCCGCCGCGCGTTCCGTGCTCGATAGCCCAGAGCTCGCCGGTCGCGGGATTCAGGGCCGCGCCCTGGACATTGCGGTGGCCGAGTGACCAGGTCTCGGGCAGGGCGCCGTCGCGACCGACGAAGGGATTGTCCGAGGGGACCGAGCCGTCGGCGTTGATGCGGACGATCTTGCCGAAGTGGCTGCCGAGGTCCTGGGCCTGGGGCCGGGTCTCGAGGTCGGACCGCTCGCCGAGGGTTACGAACAGCCGGCCCTCGCGGTCGAAGACCAGCCGCGAGCCATAGTGCATGGAGTTCGAATAGGAGGGCAGGGCGCGGAAGATGACCTCAAGGCCGCTCAGGCTACGCCCGTCGTCCGCCAGGCGCGCGCGGGCGACGGCGGTGCCGTTGCCATCCGGGCGAGGCTCGGCGTAGCTGAAATAGACGAGGCGGTCGGTGGCGAAGTCCGGGCTGAGCGCGACGTCGAGCAGGCCGCCCTGGCGCTCGGCGTGGAAGGCCGGCAGGCCGGTGATGCTGGCGAGGCGTTCGCCGGTCGAGGAGATGAGCAGCAGGTTTCCGGCGCGCTCTGTGACCAGCCAGTTTCCGTCAGGCAGTTGCTGGAGCGCCCAGGGATGGTTCAGGCCCTCGGCGACGGTGGTGACGCTGAGCGCCTGTTCGGTGCGGACGCCGGGGGCGCGGGTCTGGCCGTCGAAGGCGGGCGTCTGGTCGGCGGCGTTGGGGGGGCGGCTCTCGACCGGTTCGCCGCGCGCGGCGCGATCGGCGGCGCCGGCGTTGGAGGTGTCCTGCGCATTGCAGGCCGTCGCGAACATCAGGGCGGCGAGTGAGGCGGTCAGGGCGAAGGCGTAGCGCATGGCGGTACTCCGGTTACAGGATTGGCAGGATAGCGCGCAGGGCCTCGTTGCGCTGCATGCCGGCGACGTGGATGTTCCACCAGGTGGCGTAGAACAGGAGCGGCCAGCGGCCGGATGCGTGCTCGTCCCGCTCGAAGACGGCGCGAACGGCGTCCATGTCGCAGACCTGGGCCAGACCTTCGTGGACCGCCATGGCTGGGGCGAGTTCGCGGGCCCGGGGCGCGATCCAGGCGGCGACGGGCACGGTGAAGCCCTTCTTTTTCGCCCAGGGGTCGGCGACGGGCAGGTGTGTCTCCAGCCACTTGCGCAGGAGCCATTTGCCGTAGCGGCCGCGCACCTTGAACCGGTCCGGCAGGTTGAACGCGAAGGCGGCCACCTCGCGGTCGAGGAAGGGCGTGCGGCCCTCCAGCCCGTGGG
>CAMLNT010000201.1 GCA_946481425.1 uncultured Brevundimonas sp. | reverse complement strand
GCCGTCCAGGCGGATGCATTCGCCGTTGATGTAGACGTTGCGGGCCAGCTCCAGCGCCAGCGAGGCATAGTCAGCAGGCGTACCGAGGCGGCTCGGGAAGGGGATCATCGCGGCCAGGGCGTCCTGGATCTTCTGGTCCATGCCCGCCATCATCGGCGTCCACATGATGCCCGGCAGGATCGTATTGATGCGCACACCTTCCTGCGCGAGGTCGCGGGCGATCGGCAGGGTCATGGCGTAGACGCCGCCCTTGGACGCCGAATAGGCCGCCTGGCCGATCTGGCCGTCCTGAGCCGCTACTGACGCGGTATTGATGATCACGCCCCTTTCGCCGTCGTCCAGGCGATCCAGCGTCACCATGCCGGCCGCTGACTGAGACAGGACACGGAAGGTGCCGAACAGGTTCACGCGAACCGTGCGCTCGAACTGGGCCATGTCGTGAGCCCTGATCTCGCCAGTGTCCTTCTTTCGGCTGACGGTCTTCTGGCCGGTGGCGATACCGGCGCAGTTGACGGTGATCCGCTCCTGGCCGTGGGCGGCGCGGGCCTTCTCGAAGCCGGCCGCGACGGAGGCATCGTCGGTAACGTCCACGTTGCAGAAGACGCCGCCGATGTCGGCGGCCACGGCCTCCCCCTTGTCGGCCTGCATGTCGAACAGGGCGACCTTCACGCCCTGGGCCGCCAGCGCGCGCGCCGTGCCCTCGCCGAGGCCCGAGGCGCCTCCGGTGACCACCGCCGAAATCGAGCCGTCGAGTTTCATGCGAAAAATCCCTATCTATGAGCCCAAGGGCTGTGTGTGTCTGATCAGCGCGAGGGTTTAGCGGCCATGACCGACAAGGCCAACAGCGAGACGGTGGAGACGACGCTCGATCCGTCGCGCGCACTAGTGCCCGCCGTGGTGCGGCTCAACGAGGAGAAGGTGCGCCGCGGCTTCTGGCCCAAAATCGCTCGGACAGCCGCGCGCGTGCCCTTCGCGCGCGAACTGGTTTCGGTCTGGTACTGCGCCCGGGATCCCGAGACCCCTGCTCCGGCCAAAGGCATGATGCTGGCCGCCCTCGCCTATTTCGTAATGCCGGCAGACGCGATCCCCGACGTCCTGGCGGGGGTCGGGTTTACCGACGACGCGGCGGTCATCGCCGCCGTAATCGCCCTTGTGCGCGCCAACCTCAAGGATCGGCACCGCATCAAGGCGCGCGAGGCGCTGGAGCGGCTCGAAGACGCGGGCCATCCCTAGCCCATCAACCAGCCGCTGACGGCCAGACGCGGCTTCTGTGCGAAGGTGGCGACCTGGGTCACGGAGTGGCTTTGCGGCGTCCGGAACAGGTTCAGGCTGTTGAACCCGGGTGTGAACCCACGCGCGATATGGCCGGCCTCATCATGGAACACCAGGAGGCCGCCCCAATCCGGATTCCAGGTCCGCGTGAAGTTGAAGACGTGCGCCACCAGCCGCTTGCCACCACCCCGATCCGAATGCTCGGTCAGGACCTGCCCCGGCAGGAACCGCGACGCCTGGCAATAGACCCGCCGGGTCTCGTTCTCGCCGGTCAGGGCGCGCAAGACCGCCAACTGAGGCTCGGCGTTCAGCCAGTATTCGAACGCGTCCAGCACATCGCCACGCGGCGGGCTCGTCGTGTGCCCCGCCCCCAGGGGCCGGCTGTCGTAGACGTACTGCATCTCGCTGTCGCCGCCGTCGACGACGGCGTCAGCGAGCCATTTCCTGTGAGTGTCGGACTGGGGCTCGTTGTCCTTGAGCGGGATGTGGAATGACCCTGACCGCATCGTCACTGATCGAATCCAGTCGCCCTCGGCCTGCAGCGCCGCTTCGATCCGGTCGGCGGTCTCCTCGCAGAGGATGTTCGGAATGTGGATCCGTTCGCCCGGCTCCCAGGTCCTTGAAAGCCGCTCGACATCGAGTTCCGGATGGAAGGCGAATTCGCTCATTCGATCTCGACGACGATCTTGCCGAGCGCCGTCCGGTCGCCCAGCGCCTTGATCGCCTCCGGAGCATCAGCGAAGCCGAAGCGCCTTGAGATACGCGGCTTGATCTTGCCTTCCGAATAGAAGCGCAGAAGGTCGGCCATGTTCGATCGATGCAACTCCGGCTCGCGCTCGGCGTGAGCCCCCCAGAAGACCCCTATCACCGACACCGACTTGAGCAGGGTCAGGTTGAGCGGGAAGGACGGAATGCCGGCCGGAAAGCCCACCACGAGATAACGGCCGTTCCAGTCCATGGCGCGCAAAGCCGGCTCGGCGTAATCGCCGCCCACGCCGTCGAGCACCACATCTGCGCCGTCGCGTCCACAAGCAAGCTTGATCTCACCCGACAGCTCCTTCTGGGCCGCCTTGTCCATCGCACCGGACGGATAGATCAGGCCATTGTCGGCGCCCAGTTCAAGGGCGAACTCCACCTTCTCGTTGGTCGACGCGGCCGCCACGACGCGCGCGCCCATGGCTTTACCGAGCTCGACCGCAGCCGAACCGATCCCGCCGGCAGCGCCGGGCACGAAAAGGGTCTCCCCCGCCTTCAGCTGAGCCCGATCCTTGAGGGCGTAATAAACGGTGCCGTAGGTCATTATGAACCCGGCGGCCTCGTCGAAGGGCATCTCGTTGGGAATCTTGAGACAGCGGCCTGCGTGGACCGCGACCCGCTCGGACAGGCCGCCCCAGCCCGTCATGGCCGCGACGCGATCGCCTCGGCGTAGCGCCGTCACCCCCTCACCGACGGACTCGACGATCCCGGCGATCTCGCCGCCCGGCGCGAAGGGACGGGGCGGACGGAACTGATACTTGTCCTCGATGATCAGCGTGTCGGGGAAGTTGATACCCACCGCCTTGACCTCGATCACCACCTCACCCTTGCCGGGGACCGGATCGCCAACGTCCTCAAGCATGAGCGTGTCAGGTCCACCGACGGCTTTGGAAAGGATGGCCCGCATCGAAAGTCGCCCCGCTCGCGTTGAAAGTCGGGTCACGCTAAGCAGCCGCCAAGCCCCGGTAAAGAGGGGCGCGCTCAGGATCGAGAGGAAACCATGGGCCGATACGCCCTTGTGCTGCATGGCGGCGCCGGCGCCCGTCGCAACCGGGACTATTCGCGTGAGGCGCCTCACATGAAGGCGCTGGCCGAAGCGGCGCGAGACCGTCTGGCGGCCGGTGCGCCCGCCCTGGACGTCGTCGTCGAGACCGTCGTGGCGCTGGAGGACTCGGGGCTCTATGTCGCCGGTCGTGGGGCCTCTCCGAACCTTGCGGGGGACTATGAACTGGACGCCAGCCTGATGGCCGGCGACGGTCGTCGTCCGGGCGCCGTGGCGGCGCTCAAGGGCTTCCGCAATCCGATACTGGCGGCACGCGCGGTTCTCGAGCACACGCCACACGTCATGCTGGTCGGCGACGGTGCGGGCCGCTTCGCTTCGGAGCGTGGCCTTGAGAGGGTTGAAGACCCGGAGACCTGGTTCACGCGGGCTGGCGTCGGCGAGGACAATCACCCGCCGGGCATGCTGTCGCACGGCACAGTCGGCTGCGTGGCACTCGATAGGGAAGGACGGCTGGCGGCAGCGACCTCCACGGCCGGCGTGTTCGGCAAGATGCCCGGACGGGTCGGCGATACGCCCATCCCGGCGGCCGGCACCTGGGCCGACGACAGGGTCGCTGCGTCGGGCACAGGCCAGGGCGAGTATTTCATGCGCGTCGCGGCGACAGCCCAGGTCGCCTGGCGGGTCGCCGCCGGCGCTAGTCTGAAGGATGCGGCCGAGGCGGTGATCGCCGAAATCGGCTCGCTGGGTGGCGATGGCGGGCTGATCACGGTCGATCGTGAGGGCCGCATCGCCATGCCCTACAACAGCCAGGGCATGAAGCGGGCCTGGGTGACACCTGACGGCAATGTCGGGGCGGCCGTCTTCGATGAAGGCCCGGCTTTCATCTGACCTGACGGAATCTAACGTCGTTCTTGAAAGACTTGTCCCGCAGCAGATGCGTGATACTTTACGTGTGATTTCAGGGGTTTATTTGCGACTTAGTCGCAAGTGCAAAGGGGAGATCACATGTCTGACGAAGACAACAAGCCCAAGAAGAAGCCGCTCAACCG
>CAMLNT010000200.1 GCA_946481425.1 uncultured Brevundimonas sp. | reverse complement strand
GCCGCGAACAGACCCAGCCGATCCGCGAAAAGACGGGCGGCTCGACCTTCAAGAACCCGCCCGGCCATTCGAGCTGGAAGCTGGTCGACGAGGCCGGCTGGCGCGGCAAGCTGTTCAGCGTGACTGGCGGCGGCGCGAAGTTCTCCGAGCTCCACTCCAACTTCATGATCAACCCGGGCGAGGCCACGGCCGCCGACATCGAGGGGCTGGGCGAGGCCGTACGGGCCGACGTGAAGACCAGGACCGGCGTCCAGCTCGACTGGGAAATCAAGCGCATTGGCCGCCCCGGCTGAGATCAGCGTCTGCCCCGGCTGCGGCTCGCGCCTGCCGGCGGTCGAGGGTCCGGTCCACGCCTATATGACCTCCTCGCCCGCCTGCTGGGCCGCCTTCGGGGCGGTCATGGCCCGGGAATATCAGAACCCCGATCTGTTGCCGGTCCACCGGCTTAGCGTAGACGCCTGGGCGGTTCAGCATCCCGGCGATGGCTCGCGCCAGGCGATCCAGTCCGTCGGCTTGCATCTGGCGCGACTGATGGTCCAGCTGGACGACGGCCTGAGCGGCGAGGCGGCCAACACGGCCATGCTCGGCTTCGCGGCCCGCAAGGCGACGCTGCCTGTGCTGACACCGCCTGAGCGCTACGCCCTGACAGTGGCCGAAGTGGCCGGCGCCATACAGCCGTCAGATCACATCCTCGCCGTCAGGGCATGGGCCGAAGCGGTCTGGCAGGACTGGTCGCACGCCCATGTCTTCATTCGCGCCTGGGCGCGTGGTGACGGGCCAGTCGCGTAACGTCGATCGCATGACTAAGCTTGGCCATGCGCCTCGCTGATTCTCTGCCCCGGCTCGGGGCCCTGGCGGCCCTTTGGCTTGTCACCTTCGGGCTTTGCGCCTTCTCGGCCCTTTTCTTTGCGGGCGCCGTCGGCATCACGCCCATCTGGCCGGCCAATGCGGTCGTCCTGGCTTTCGTGCTCAGGGCCTGCCGAACCCATCGCGAGGCCGGCATCGCCCTGCTCGTCGCCTTTTCCGCCATGACGGCGCTCAACCTGGCGCTCGGCCGTTCGGCGGCGCTGGCCATGGCGTTTCCGGTCGCCAATATCGTCGAGATCGTCGTGGCCGCCTGGTTCATGCGCGGCGTCACGATGCCGCTCAAGGGGATGAGCGATCTCGGGCAGTTTCTGCTGGGCGGCGTTACAGCCGGGCCGCTCGCCTCCTGCCTGATCGCCCTGGCCGTGATGGGGCTGGGGCTCGGCGTCGACGGTCCGCAACTGCTGGCCAATACCCGTGACTGGCTGCTGGCCGATATGCTGGGCATGGCCATCGTCGCGCCCTTCGCCCTGTCGATGGGAGCCGTCGCGCTGCGCGATCTCGGACGAACCCTGCTGGGGCCGGTCTTGGTGGGCCTGCTGGCCTTCGCCCTGTGTTTCCAGCCCCATCTCCCGGTCGTGCTGATGGCTTTCCCGCTCGTGACGATCGTGGTCATGCGCGACCCCAACTGGGGCGGGGCGCTCGGCATCGCGGCGATGACCGTGGCCATCGTCGGGTCGGCGGCCGTGGGGCAGGGACCGGTGCCGCGTCTGGTCGAGAACGGACAGGACCCCAGCCTGGTCATCCAGGCGTTCCTCGGATGCCTCGTCCTGACCGCCTATCCGCTCTCGGCGGTGCTCAAGAGCCTCGAAGCTCACCGCCAGGCCCTGGATGCGCGACGCGCCCTCGCCGAGACCGCCAGCGCAGCCAAGTCCGAGCTGATCGGCCGGGTCGGCGAGGAAATCCGCTCGCCGCTGACCGGCGTGGTCACCGTCGCTGACATCCTGCGCAGTGGCCGCATGGGCGACCTCAATCCGCGCCAGTTGGAGCTGCTGACGCGGATCGCCGAAAGCGGGGCCGAGATCGAGGCCCTCAGCCGCGAGATGAGCTCGATCGCCCGCGGCGCGCCGGCCCAGACGGGTGGCTCCATCGTCGGCCTGCTCGAGGTGATCACGGCTTCCGCCCGCTATCAGGCGCAGCGCGCCGGCGCGTCCATCGACCTGCGTCTGGAAGCCGCCGATGCGGAGTCCCCGCTGATGCCGGGCGTCCTGGAGCGTGTCATCGCCGATGGCCTGCGCGGCGCGCTGGCCGCTTCGGCGGACGGCAGTCGGGTGTCGGTAACCCTGCTGGCCACGCCTGACGGCGGCCGCGAGATCGTGATCGAGGATGCGGATGCCCACCGACTGGTCGCGCGCCGGACCGCGTTCGACGACGCCTGCGCCAACCCGGCGCTCGGTGGAGTCGGGTCGCATTGCCCGGAACTTCGTAGCGTGGGCGGCGACCTGACCTTCGCGGTCGGCGCAGGCGGAGGCGGGCGGCTCGGCATCATCCTGCCCCGGTCGCGGGCCGCCAACGACAGGGCGGTCGCCTGACGCTTGCCATGGCCGCGTGCGCGGCTAGGTTGCGGTCGTATCTCGGGGGAATCATGATCCGGTCTTTCAGCGTCGCCGCCGTCGCAGCCCTGCTGCTGGCGCAACCTTCGTTCGCCCAGCAACCAGGCGACCAGCCTTCCGCGGCTGTCGGGGCCCCCGGCTTTGACAAGGGCGCGATCGGCGACATGTTCAACCTGACGGCCAGTACGCCGTATACGAACTATTACCACCGGGCCGGTGCGACCATCGCCGACCACGACCAGGCCGTGAGCGCCTGTTATTCCCTCGCATCGGCCATGGACGAGCCAATGGGCCCGACGGGGCCCTTGCCTGACCTGGCGACGGTACCCGGCGGCTATTCCGTGGGCGGGGCCGTGGGGCTGCTGGTCGTCGCCGGCATCCAGGGAGCCATTGCCGAGAACGCCGCGGAACGGCGCGAGCCGATGTCGCGCCTGGTCAATCTCGAGAACTGCATGGTGTCGTTCGGCTGGAACGTCCGTTCGGTGGCGCCGGATGAGGAAGCCCGGCTGCGCGGCCTGTCCGTCGATGAGCTTCGGGCGGAACTCGCGGGCCGCGTCGGGCAGACCGAGCCGGGCGGGCAGCTCCTGCGGACTTTCGGCAACGAACTGGCGCTCGGCGGCCGCTATCGCCTTGGAATGGTCGAGACGACCGACCAGCCGTCCCTGAGCCTTCGCCTGGCGACCATTCCGGACGACGATGTTCGCGCGGCCCGCCTGGGTTATCGCGACGCGCGACGGGTGTCGGGCCGCTGGATCCGCCTCATGCCGGGGCTGGGCGTCATCGGCGTACGGCTGCGCGGCAGCGCGGACCAGGCCAACATGAGCGCCCGCTTCGTGCGCATGAACGACGACGGCAGCCGCCCGGCCAGCGACGGCGAACCCAACAGCATCCTCGTATCCTTCCGCGACTTCAGTGGTGGCGCGCCGTTCGAGACGGTCGACTATTTCGAGGCTCCGGCCGGGACGTGGCGCCTGGCTGAAATCCTCCACGGTGACACCGTCGTCAGCCTGTGCCTGGCGGCGCCCCAGTTCTCGACCGGGGCCGGCGAGGGCGTGTTCGCCGGCACGATCGACCTGTCGTCGTCCGTCCTGCCGGACACCACCACGCAAGCCGTGACCGAGGTGCGCGATATTCCCCTGCGTGCGGCGCAATACACGCAGGGCGGCCAGGCGCGCTGCGCGGGCGCCTATCTCTATGCGGTGCAGATTCCGGCCACGGGGGCCTGAAGCGGGGCGTTTCGCCGCGGTTAAATTTCCGGTCCGAAGCGTCTCGGTAAACCGGACGTAAACCAAGACTAACCGATCTAGGTGGCTTGTATCCAAGCCGAGTTGGTGATGTCGCGCGCCCCGTCTGAAACCCACGTCGCCGTCCTGATGGGCGGATGGTCGTCCGAGCGCGAAGTTTCGCTCGTGTCGGGCAAGGCGTGCGCCGAGGCGCTGCGTCGCGTCGGCTACCGGGTCAGCGAGGTCGACGTCGACCACGACGTGGCCGCGACCCTCAAGGCCCTGGCCCCGGATGTCGCCTTCAATGCGCTGCACGGTCCGTTCGGCGAGGACGGTTGCATGCAGGGCGTGCTGGAGATCCTGCAGATCCCCTACACGCACTCTGGCGTCATGGCCTCGGCCCTGTCGATGGACAAGGACAAGTCCAAGGCGGTGCTGAA
>CAMLNT010000199.1 GCA_946481425.1 uncultured Brevundimonas sp. | reverse complement strand
CTCGTCGTCGGCGCGGACGAGGAGGTGTTCGAGATGAACAACGGCTGCGTCTGCTGCACGGTGCGGGGCGACCTGATCCGTGTGCTGACCGGCCTGATGAAGAGGAAGGGCGGCTTCGACGCCATCATCGTGGAGACCACGGGTCTGGCCGACCCCGGGCCGGTCGCCCAGACCTTCTTCATGGACGAGGACGTCAAGGCGCGGACCCGGCTGGACAGCGTCACGACCCTGGTCGACGCCAAGCACGTCATGCAGCGGCTGGACGACAGCCACGAAGCCCGTGAACAGGTCGCCTTCGCCGACCAGATCCTGCTGAACAAGGTCGACCTGGTTTCCGAGGCCGATCTCGAGGCCGTCGAGGCCCGCCTGCGCGGCCTTAACCCGCTGGCCCCGATCCGTCGCACCCAGCGGGCCCGGATCGCGCTGGACCAGATCCTCGACCAGAACAGCTTCGACCTCGATCACATCGCCGACATCCGGCCGGCGTTCGTGAACCCCGCCCACGGCGAGGACGGCCACGTCCACGATGAGCACTGCGGCCACGACCATCACCACCACGGCGACGATCACGGCCACGACCACCATGATCACGATCATGGGCACGGCGCGCGCGGCCACGCGCATCAGGACGACATCAGGGGCGTCAGCCTGTCGACCGACAAGCCGATCGACGGTCAGGCCTTCACCCGCTGGCTGGACAAGCTGCTGGCCGAGCAGGGCCCCGACATCCTGCGCGCCAAGGGCATCATCGACGTGAAGGGCGAGGACAAGCGCCTCGTCTTCCAGGCCGTTCACATGATCCTTGAGGGCGACCTGCAGCGCGAGTGGGGCGCCAACGAGCGCCGGTGGAGCCGCGCGGTCTTCATCGGCCGCAACCTGGACGAGGCCGCCCTCAAGGCCGGCTTTGAGGCGTGCGTGGCGTGAGCCGGTCCGTCCTCATCGTCGGCGCCTCGGCCGGGATCGGCCTGGGTCTGGCGGCGGAGTATCTGTCGCGAGGCTGGCGCGTCGTGGCGACCTGCCGGGACGACAAGGGTGAGGCGGCGCTGAAGGCGCTGCCGGGCGCCGGCCGACTGACGATCGAGCGGCTCGACGTTGCGGATGACTCGGCCCAGCAGGCGTTCGTGGATCGCCTCGACGGTTCGTTCGACGCGGTGATCCTGAATGCGGGCGTGTTCGGTTCGCCGGGCTCGCTCGACCTGTCGATGGACGGGGCGCTCGAGGTCTATGCGGTCAATGCGCTGGGCCCATCGCGGCTGGCCTGGCGGCTGAAGGACAAGCTGACCGCTCAGACCGGCGTGCTGGCTTTCACCTCCACCGGCATGGCCTCGATCGACGACAACACCTCGGGCGGCTACGACGCCTATCGCGCCTCCAAGGCGGCCCAGAACATGCTGGCGCGCAATCTCTGGCACGGGGTGAAGGGCCGCGGCGTGACCGTCGTCTCCATCGATCCGGGCTGGGTGAAAACCGCCATGGGCGGCCCTAACGCCTCCATCGACGTCGAGACATCCGCGCGCGGCATCGCCGATCAGGTCGAAGCCGCCTCGGGTCGCCACGACCACCGCTTCACTACCTGGGCCGGGAAAGCGCGGACCTGGTAGCCGCCTGATCCCGGACGATGCGAGGGACCTAGACACCGCCGGGACGACCGCGTTTAGGTCCCGGCTCTTCGCCGCTGCGCGGCTATGGCCGGGATGACGACTTCCAACATGACGACCTACTCCTTCGACGCCCCCGTCACCTCGGCCCTGTTCGACGCCTCGGGCCAGGCTGCCTTTGCGCTGGGCGACGGAACGGTGCGCTTCGGGGACACGTCAGTGGCCGAGGTCCATGAGGGGGCGGTGCTGTCGGCGGTGGTCCATCCGTCGGGACGGGGGATCATCACGGGCGGCGACGATGGCAAGGTGATCTGGTCCACGCCCGATCAGTCCCAGGAACTGGCCGACGCCAGGGGCAAATGGATCGACGCGGTGGCGGCCTCGGCCGTTTCGGGCCTGATCGCCTTTTCCTCAGGCAAGACGGTCACGGTTCTGGATCAGGCCGATCCTCATTTCCGCCGCGACTTCGTCCACGAGCGCTCGGTCGCCGACATCGCCTTCGAACCCAAGGGCCGCAAGCTGGCCTGCGCGACCTACAACGGCGCGACGGTCTGGTTCGCCCGCATCGAGAGCCAGAAGCCGGTCACCCTGAAGTGGGCTGGATCACACACCCGGGTGCTGTGGTCGCCGGACGGAGAGTTCCTGATTTCTGCCATGCAGGAGAACCAGCTGCACGGCTGGCGCATGAAGAACGCCACCGACCTGCGCATGGGGGGCTATCCGACCAAGATCCGCGACATGGCCTTCCTGGACAATGGAAAGCTGATGGCCACCTCGGGGTCGCACGGCGCGGTGGTCTGGCCGTTCGTCGGCTCCAACGGACCTATGGGGAAGGAAGCGGCCGAGCTGGGGCATGACGAATCGTCCTTCGTTGTCCGGGTCGCGGCCACGCCGTCGGGACAGATGCTCGCCGGGGGCGCCTCAGACGGCCGCGTCTGGGCCCTGAACGTGCGCACGGGGCCGCATCGCTGGATCAAGGCCGAGAAGGGCGCGGTCATCACCGCCCTGGCCATCACCGCCGACGGATCGCGCCTGGCCTGGGGCGACGAGGACGGCGAGGCCGGCGTCGTGACGCTCTAGCGCCCCGGATCGGGTCAGCGGCCGAGATCACAAAGACGCCGACGGCGTTAATCACTTTGCAGCGCCGCGTATTTCATGCTGCGATGCAGAAATCGGCTGGGCTGCCTACATAGGATCCATGCTCTATTCGCTTCACGAGTACGCGTATCACTCCGCGCTTCCGTTCCGAATCGGCGCGCAGATCGCCCGGGACTTCTGGAAGAACCCCGCCAATCCGGTCTCCGAGACGGCCATCGGGCGCACCCTCTATGCGTCGTCGGAAATGGTCGCGGGCCTGACGCGCCGCTACGGCAAGCCGGCCTGGGGCATCGATACGGTCGAGATCGAGGGCCACGAGGTCCGCGTCGTCGAGGACCTGGCCTGGTCCTCGCCCTGGTGCCGCCTCGTCCACTTCGCGCGTCATCCGGGCGACATGAAGAAGGCGGGCCGCAAGGGCGCCGAGCCCGCGGTCCTGATCGTGGCGCCCCTGTCGGGTCACTACGCCACCCTGCTGCGCGGTACGGTGCGAGCCTTCCTGCAGGACCACGAGGTCTATGTGACCGACTGGTCGAACGCCCGTCAGGTCAGCGTCCTGGAAGGCCGTTTCGATTTCCACGACTATATCGACCACATCCAGACCATGCTGCGGGCGCTGGGCCCTGACGTTCACGTCGTGGCCGTCTGCCAGCCGGGTCCGCCGGTTCTGGCCGCAGCCGCCCTGATGGCCGAGGACAAAGACCCGTGCCGGCCGGCGTCGATGACCTTCATGGGTTCGCCAATCGACGCGCGCCTGTCGCCGACGGTGACCAACCAGTTGGCCGAGGAAAAGCCGTTCGCCTGGTTCAAGTCGACGATGATCCACACGGTGCCGCCGCCCTATCCGGGCATGGGCCGGCGGGTCTATCCGGGCTTCGTGCAGCTCTACAGCTTCATGTCGATGAACGAGCAGTCGCACATCGATGCCCACCGCCAGTATTTCGAGCACCTCGTCGAGGGCGACGGCGACGCGGCCGAGAAACACGAGGCCTTCTACGACGAGTATCTGTCAGTGCTGGACCTGACGGAGGAGTTCTACCTCCAGACCATCGACATCGTCTTCCAGCAGCACCTGCTGCCCAAGGGCGAGCTCGAGCATCGGGGCCGGAGGGTTGATCCGTCCAAGATCACCGACATCGGCCTGATGACCGTCGAGGGCGAGGAGGACGACATCTCCGGCGTCGGCCAGACCCAGGCCGCCCATGGCCTCACTCCCAACATCCCCGACGCGAAGCGCGAACTTCTGGTCCAGCCCGAGGTCGGTCACTACGGCGTCTTCAACGGCCGGCGCTTCCGCGAGGAAATCTATCCGCGGGTGCGCGCGTTCATCCGGCGGAATGAGAAGAGCTAGATCGATCCCTCTCCTTCTGGGAGAAGGGCTCTGACGCCATGAAA
>CAMLNT010000198.1 GCA_946481425.1 uncultured Brevundimonas sp. | reverse complement strand
ACGATGCAGCGCAGATCGCTGAACCAGTCGCGCCCGCCTTCCCAGGCGCAGAGGAGGGCCAGCTGTTCGGGCGTGGTCAGGAGGATGTCGGGAGGGCTCTCCTTCTGGCGCTGGCGCTTGGAGACGGGGGTGTCGCCGGTGCGGCTCTCGATGCGGATGGGCAGGCCCATCTCGCGCACGGGCGTCAGGAGGTTCCGCTCCACGTCGGTCGCCAGGGCCTTGAGCGGGGAGATGTAGAGGGTGTGGACGCCGGGCGTTGTGTTCCTCGGTCCGCGCTCGGACAGCTCGATCAGGCTGGGCAGGAAGCCGCCGAGCGTCTTGCCGCCGCCGGTCGGCGCGACCAGCAGGACGTCGCGGCCGGCGAGGCCCGCCTCGACCATCTCGAGCTGATGGCGGCGCGCGCTCCAGCCGCGCGAGGCGAACCAGTCCTGAAAGATGGGGGGAAGAGGCGAGGCCACGCTCGCCCATAGCACGTTCCCGTTCTGTTTCCAGCGTGGCTGTGACCTGTCGCGGGGGCCGCCTAAACACCCTGCCAAACCCTGCCAACCCTGCCAAACCCTGCCAACCATGACACAAGAGGCGGCGGAGCGCTGTCAGTGTCAGTCCGAAAACGCACTGACATGACTGCCACTGACACCGGCGGGGCCAAGGTTGCCAGGGCCCTCGCGATCGCGAAGGTGTCAGTCCTGTCTCCCGTCGTAACAGGCAGGGCTCATCTGACGATGTCAAAGATCGGTAGGCCGACAGTCTGGCGCCGCGACGTCTCGCGGGGAAAACCTGCGATCGATTTCCGCCAGGCCATTGAACCTGCGCGGCAATCACGGGCTGGATGCGGGTGTCTGGGCGAGGGCGTCCGTGATCGACGCCCCGCGCCGCCATATGGACGCCCTGCCCCCTTCCGTGTGATCACCCTGTCATGAACCTGACGATCGACGAGCGATGGATCGAGGGCTGGCGCGGGCCGCTGCTGGCGGCGGTGATCGCCCTGCTGGCCGGCCTGCCGACCCTTATGACGCTCGGCCCGCTGGACCGCGACGAGAGCCGCTTCGCCCAGGCGACCGCCCAGATGATCGAGACCGGCGATTACGTCGACATCCGTTTCCAGGACGAGCCGCGCCACAAGAAGCCGGTCGGCATCCACTGGCTTCAGTCGGCTTCGGTCAGGCTGTTCTCGGATGTCGAGCGGCGAGATATCCGGCCCTACCGTATTCCGTCGCTGCTCGGCGCCATGCTGGCGGCGGCCGCCTGCGCCTGGGGGGCCGGCAGGGCGTGGGGCGCGCGCACGGGGGTGATCGCCGGGGCCATGCTTGGCGCGACCTTCCTGCTTTCGTCCGAGGCGGGCATCGCCAAGACCGACGCCATGCTGTGCGGGGCCATCACCCTGGCCATGGCGCTGCTGTCGCGGTTCTACATCTCGCAGCGGGAGGGCCTCGACCCGCCGGGACGACGGCACAAGCTGGCCCTGTGGGGTGCGATCGCGCTGGGCGTGCTGATCAAGGGGCCGATCATCATCATGGTCGCGGGGCTGACGCTGGTGGCGCTCGGCCTGTGGGACCGCAAGTGGCGCTGGATGAAGGACATCGGCTGGGGCTGGGGCGTGCTGCTGGTGGCCCTGGCCGCGGGGCCTTGGGCGCTGGCCGTCACAGTGAAGACCGACGGCGCCTTCTGGGGCACGGCCCTGGGCGGCGACCTGTTCCCGAAGCTGGTCGGGGGGCATGAGCGGCACGGCGGCCTGCCGGGCTATTACCTGCTGCTGGCGCCGCTGCTGATCTTCCCGGCGACGCTGCTTATCCCCGGCGGCCTTATCGCCGGATGGGTCCGGCGCAACGAGTCCGCCGTGCGGTTCGCCCTGTGCTGGCTCGTCCCGACCTGGCTGGCGTTCGAGCTGTTTCCGACCAAGCTGTGGCACTACACCTTGCCGACGTTCGGGGCGATCTGCTGGCTGATGGCCCTGGCGGTGCAGGAGCCGCTGACGCTCTGGGGCCGCCGCCTGGGCGCCGGGCTGATGGCGTTCGGGGCGCTGCTGGTGACGGCGCTGGTGATCTATGGGTTCTCTGAGTTCGGCGGCGCGGCGGACCAGTTCTGGGCCGCCATGACCATCGTGCTTGCGGTCGTGGGCTCGATCATCGCGGCCTTCCTGCTGTTGAAGCGGGCCGCCATGACGGCCCTGATCGTGGCGCTGGCGTTCGGGGTGACGGCGCATGCGTCCCTGGTGCAGCTGCTCGGCGGACTGGGGCCGCTGTGGACCGCGCCGCGCCTGGCCGAGACGGTGCGCGAAGCGGGCCTGCATCCGATGAGCGGCCGGGCGCCGGGCGCCGTGACCCTGGCGGGCTATTCGGAGCCGTCGGCCATCTTCCTGCTGGGCACCGATACCGAACTCGGCGACGGGGCGGACGCCGCGCGGGCCGTAGCGGCCGGTCGGGTCGCCGTCGTCGACCAGAGCCAGCAGGCGGCCTTCGACGAGGAGGCGATGGCGCTGGCCATGTCGCCGCGCCCGGTCGCGGTGGTCGAGGGGCTGAACTATTCGAACGGCGATGAGCTGCGCCTGTCGGTTTATGGCCCCTTCGAAGAGAGTGAGAGCCAGTGAGCCGCTTCATCGAGATCGTCGAGGTGGGCCCGCGCGACGGGCTCCAGAATGAGAAGGTCGTCGTCTCCACCGAGGACAAGATCGCATTCATCGAGCAGCTCGAGGCCGCCGGGTCGAAGCGATTGGAGACGGTCTCGTTCGTCCATCCCGGCCGCGTGCCCCAGATGGCGGACGCGGAAGCCGTCATGGCGGGCCTGAAACCCGCGCCGGACGTCACCCGGATCGGCCTGGTGCTGAATGCGCGCGGGTGGGACCGGGCGGTCGAAACGGGCGTCGACCAGGCCAATGTCTCCATCGCGGCGTCGGACGGCTTCGCGCTCAAGAACTCCGGCATGACCGTCGCCGGACAGGTCGAGATGCTCGGCGAGATCGTGGGCCGGTCGCACAACATGGGCGGTGTCGCCGGTTCGGGGCCTTCGGTCACGGCCATCATCTCCACCGTCTGGGGCTGTCCGTTCGACGGGGAGGTTTCGGTCGAACAGGTCGAGGCGCTCGTTCGCGACGTGGCGGCGCTCGGCGTAAAGGAAATCGGCCTGGCCGACACCATCGGCGTGGGCGATCCGTGGGCCGTGCGCCAGAAGGTCGAGGCCGCACGTCGGGCGGCGCCGGACACGACCCTGCGGCTGCATTTCCACGACACCCGCAACACGGCCATCGCCAACATATTCGCCGGCGTCGAGGCCGGGATCGACGTCATCGACGCCTCGGTTGGCGGGATCGGCGGCTGTCCCTTCGCCCCGGGGGCCACGGGCAACGTTGCGACCGAGGACGTGGTCTACATGCTCCACCGCGCGGGGTTCGAGACGGGGCTGGACCTGGAGGCCCTGATCAAAGCCGCCCGCTGGATCGGCGACAAATTGGGACGGCCGGCGCCGTCCGCCCTGTCGCGCGCCGGGGCCTGGCCGAAGGCCTGATAATCGTTCGCAATTTGGTCCCAACCCTTGCGCGACGGGTTATCAGGCGTAAGGAACGGACACCGTTTCAGACAAAGCGATCAACGATGGTCCAGCTCACTCTTCCCCGCGGTTCCAAGCCCAAGACCGGCAAGCGCTGGGAGGCCCGCGAGGGCGCCAAGACGGTCAAGACCTTCAAGATCTACCGCTACGATCCGACGACCGACGAGACGCCGCGCTGGGACAGCTATGACGTGGCCGTCGACGACCATGGGCCGATGGTCCTGGATGCCCTGATCCACATCAAGAACACGATCGACCCGACGCTCAGCTTCCGCCGCTCGTGCCGCGAGGGCATCTGCGGTTCGTGCGCCATGAACATCGGCGGCCGCAACACCCTGGCCTGCACCAAGGGCTGGGACGAGTTCTCTGGCGACATCACCATCGCGCCGCTGCCGCACATGCCGGTGGTGCGCGACCTGGTGCCGGACCTGACCGGCTTCTACGACCAGTACGCCTCGATCGAGCCGTACCTCCAGTCCGACACCCCGGACCCGGAGACGGAGCGGCTGCAGAGCCCCAAGGACCGCGAGAAGCTCGACGGCCTGTACGAATGCAT
>CAMLNT010000197.1 GCA_946481425.1 uncultured Brevundimonas sp. | reverse complement strand
ATCACCCACATCACCGAGGTCGTGGGCCTGGAAGGCGATGTGATCGTGACCCAGGACCTCTTTGTCTACGAGATCACCGGCGAGGATGAACACGGCCGCGTTCTGGGCCGTCACCGCTCGACCGGCATCGCCCGTCCCCGCTTCTGGGACCGCGCCCGCTACTACGGGCTCGAGCGCGAACTGGCCGAGGCCCTGGACGCGGCGGAGTAACGGCCATGTTGATGATCCTGGCCGCCGTTCTGGGCTTCGTGACCATCACGAGCCTCGGTTTCGCCTTCGTGGGCGGGGACGACTCGTCCAGCCGCGCGGTCAAGCGCGCCCAGGGGTTCGGCCAGCGGTCGCCCCAGACTCCGGCCAAGCGCGCCGCCGCCGGGCCCCAGACCCAGGAACAGCGCCGCAAGCAGATCATGCTTCAGCTGAAGGAGGCGGACCGCCGGGAGCGCAAGGCGCGCGTCACCATGGCCGCCATGCTGCGGCAGGCCGGTCTGTCGATGAAGGTGCAGACCTTCTGGATCATCTCGGCCGCGCTTGCGGTCGTCACGCTGCTGCTTGGACTGCTGTTCCGCCTGCCCTGGTTCATCCTGCCCGCCCTGCCGCTGGTGTTCGGCCTCGGCCTGCCGCGCTGGGTCGTCGGATTTCTGGCCAAGGGCCGGATGAAGAAGTTCACGGCCCACTTCGCCGACGCCATCGACATCATCGTGCGCGGCATCAAGTCGGGCCTGCCGGTGCATGACTGTCTGAAGGTCATCGCGCGCGAGATGCCCGCGCCGCTGGGACCCGAGTTCCAACGTCTGGTCGAGAACATCGGCATGGGCCTGCCGCTCGAGCAGGCGCTCGAGAAGATGTACGAGCGCATGCCGACACCGGAACTGCGCTTCCTGACCATCGTCATCTCGATCCAGGCCAAGACGGGCGGCAACCTGGCCGAGGCGCTCGGCAATCTGTCGACCGTGCTGCGGTCCAGAAAACTGATGGCCGAGAAGATCAAGGCCCTGTCGTCGGAAGCGACGGCATCGGCCGCGATCATCGGCTGCCTGCCGCCGGGGGTGATGATCATGGTCACCGTGACCACCCCTTCGTACATGATGCTCATGTTCACCGACGTGCGCGGTCAGATCATGCTTCTGGGAGGCGCCCTGTGGATGGCCGCAGGGATCTTCACCATGAAGAAGATGATCAACTTCAAGTTCTAGGACGATCCGATGGAAGCCCTCGTCGATCCCCGGAACCTGCTGACCGCCCTTATCGCGGTTCTGACCTTCGCGACCCTGTTCACCCTGCTCGGATCGATGACGGGCGGGGCCAAGCTTGAGGGCCGGATGAAGGCGGTCGCGGACCGGAAGGAAGAGCTCAAGCGGCGCTCGCGCCAGCAGATCGCGCAACAGGCCCAGCAGGGACCGCAAGCCGGCCTGCGCCACAACGACCAAGGGTTCAAGAAGCGGGTCGTCGACCGCCTGAACCTGGCCCAGATGCTGGAAGACCCCAAGGTCGCCGACAACCTGGCCCAGGCCGGCTATCGCGGTCCCAAGCCGATCACGACCTTCTACTTCTTCCGCTTCACCATGCCCTTCGTGATGGCGATTTTCGTCGCCATCTACCTGTTTTTCATCAACGATTTCGGCCTGCCCGGCATGAGCCGGATCGCGGCCGTCGTCGGCGGCTTCGTGCTCGGCTTCTATCTGCCGAATCTCTACATCTCGAACCGGGCCGCCAAGCGCCGCCAGTCGATTGTCCAGGCCTTCCCGGACGCGCTCGACCTGTTGCTGATCTGCGTGGAATCCGGGATGTCCATCGAGGCGGCGATCACCAAGGTCGGGGGCGAGATCGGCGGCCAGTCGATTGACCTGGCCGAGGAGTTCACTCTGCTGTCGGCCGAGCTCAGCTATCTGCCAGAGCGCCGCCAGGCCTATGAGGGCTTCGCCAAGCGGACGAACCATCCGGGGGTGAAGTCGGTCGCCACCGCCATGATCCAGGCCGAAAAATACGGCACGCCCCTGGGTCAGGCCCTGCGCGTCATGGCCAAGGAGAACCGTGAGCTTCGCCTGTCCGCCGCGGAGAAGAAGGCCGCGGCCCTGCCGGCCAAGCTGACGGTGCCGATGATCGTCTTCTTCCTGCCGGTGCTGTTCGTGGTGATCCTCGGGCCCGCGATCATCAAGATCCAGGACATGAACGCCGGCTAGTCTGGCGACCACCCCCTAGCGAGGCGCAAACGGACGGATTAGAGAGCCGCCCATGGCTCCTACCCGCCCGCCGCTCGATGCGCTCGATGCGATCAAGTTCCGCGACGAACGCGAGACGATCTCAGACCTGCTGTCCAATCCGCCGCTGAAGGGCGAGGCGCGCGCACGCGTCCTGACCGAGGCGATCCAGCTGGTCGAAGGCGCCCGGCGCTCGAACGAACGCCAGGGCGTGGTCGAGAGCTTCCTTCAGGAGTTCTCGCTGGGCACCCGCGAGGGTCTCGCCCTGATGTGCCTGGCGGAGGCCCTGCTGCGGACACCCGACGAGGAGACCCGGGACAAGCTGATCGCCGAAAAGATCGGCTCGGCCGACTGGGCCTCGCACCTGGGCCAGTCCGACAGTCTGTTCGTCAACGCCTCGACGTGGGGCCTGATGCTGACGGGCAAGCTCGTTGAGGCCGACGATCAGGCCCAGGCGGATCTGCCGGGTTTCCTCAAGCGCATCGCCGGGCGCATCGGCGAGCCGGTTATCCGCCAGGCCGTGGCCGCCGCTGTCCGGATCATGGGCGAGCAGTTCGTTCTGGGCCGCACGATCGAGGCGGCGCTGAAACGCGCGGGCCGCGAGGGCTTTCTGTGTTCGTTCGACATGCTGGGCGAGGGCGCCCGGACGGTCGCCGACGCGGAGCGCTACGAGAAGCTCTACGCCCAGGCCATCGAGGCGGTCGGCAAGCACCGGGCGCAGTCGAACGAACGCGGCGGGCCCGAGCGTGGCCACGGCGTCTCGGTCAAGCTGTCGGCCCTGTCGCCGCGCTACGAGGCGACGCAGGAAGCGCGCGTCTGGGACGAACTCTATCCGCGCATCCTGCGGCTGGCGCAGATCGCGGCACGCCACGACCTGAACTTCACCATCGACGCCGAGGAGGCCGACCGCCTCGTTCTGTCGCTGAAACTTCTGGACCGGCTGGCCGGCGAGGAAAGCCTCGGCGCCTGGACCGGTCTGGGCCTGGCCATACAGGCCTATCAGAAGCGCTGCCCGCAGACGATCGACGCGGTCCACACCATCGCCAGGCAGCGCGGCCGTCGCCTGATGTGTCGTCTGGTGAAGGGCGCCTACTGGGACACCGAGATCAAGCGGGCCCAGGTCGCGGGCCGGACCGATTATCCGGTCTTCACGACCAAGGCCGCGACGGACGTGAACTATCTGGCCTGCGCCAAGAAGCTGATCGACGCCGCACCGGACCTCTACGCCCAGTTCGCGACCCACAACGCCCATTCGCTGGCCGCTGTCCATGAAATGGCCAAGGACGCCGGCGTCGCCATCGAATACCAGCGTCTGCACGGCATGGGCGAGGCTCTGTACCAGGCGGCGGACAACCGTTTCGAAGGCGGGCCGCTGACGGTCCGGACCTATGCCCCCGTCGGCGGGCACGAGGATCTCCTGCCCTATCTGGTGCGCCGGCTGCTGGAGAACGGCGCCAACTCCTCCTTCGTCCATGCGCTGCTCGACGAGCGCGTGCCGGCTGCGCTGGTCGCGGCCGATCCCTTCGACCAGGTGGAGGCCAACCCCGGCCCCCATCCCCGCATCCCGAGACCCATCGACATGTACGGCGATCGCCAGAATTCGCTCGGCCGCGACTATTCGCAGGCCGCCGACCGTGAAGCCCACGCCCAGGCGCTGGAGAAGCTGGACCGCGAGCGCCTGACGGCCGGACCGATCGTGGGCGGCGCCCAGATGAGCGGCCAGAATGCGCACGAGACGACCAGTCCGTCGGACCGCTCGCGGGTGCTGGGCCAGGTCTCGGAGATCACCGAGATGGAACTGGACCGCGCCGTCGAGAAGGCCGCGGCGGCCCAGATCGCCTGGGACCGTCTGCGCGGCGCGGGACGCGCGCCGATCCTGCGGGCCATGGGCGATGCGCTGGAAGCCGAGATGGACCGGCTGGTCGCCCTGCT
>CAMLNT010000196.1 GCA_946481425.1 uncultured Brevundimonas sp. | reverse complement strand
GGGTTCGACTCCCCTCGGCTCCACCATTTCCCGGAACTCAGTGAACCCGCTCAGACCCCCCAGGTCTGGGGTCCGCCGCCGTAGGCTTCGATGGCGGCGAATAGGGCGCGGATTTCGGCGCGTTCGATGTCGCTGATCTCCGGCTTCCAGACGTCGAAGATGAGGATGATCCGCTCCTCGTCAGAGCGGTTCCAGGCTTCGTGCTCGATGGTGTCGTCGAAGGCCCAGGCCTGGCCGTAGCGCCAGTCGCGCGTCTCGGAGCCGACGCGAAAGGCACAGCCCTCGGGGCAGATCACCGGCAGGTGGCAGATCAGCCGGGTGTTCACCAGGCCGTTGTGCGCGGGGATGTGGGCGCCGGGCGCCAGTCGCGAGAACAGCACGCTCGGCGCCCGCCCGGCGATGTCGGTGAGCGGGACGCCGTCGATCGCCGCCATGGTCCGTGGGAAGCGGGCGGCGTTCGCCTCGACCGGCTGCCCGTCCTTGACCAGATAGAAGGCCGACCAGTCGGCGTTTTCCAGCATTCCGGCCTGCCGGCTGTTGGGCCGGTTCTCGCGCACCTCGACATAGGGGGTGAACAGGTCCGGCTCGGCCATGACCGCCAGCAGTTCGTCGCGGATGGCGTCCGTCTGCGGCTCCAGTCTATCCAGAAAGGGCGTCGCTTCGCGCGGGGCGAACTGGACCTGCGGAAGGCCTGGAAAGTAGAAGAACCGCGGCTCCTGGAGATAGAGCCGGCTGCGGCCGGTCATGAGGTCGAGCGACTGCCGGAACCGCGCGCTCGGCTCGCCGATCCGCTCCGCCAGGAAGGCGTCGAACCCGCCAGCGAGCTGGTCGATCTCTGCACGCGCGCGTTCCAGCTCCATCCTCAGGTCCGGCGCGGTCTGGGAGGGGGCGTTTTTCAGGGCGGTCCCGTAGAAGGTCGCGGCGCTCCGACGGTCGCCGGCGCCGAGGAAATGGTCGCCCTTGAGCAGCAGGGCCCGCGGATTGGCTGGCTCGAGCCTGAGGGCGCCGTCTGCCGCGGCCAGCATGCCGGCGCTGTCCTGAAGTTCGCGGCAGGCATAGCCCTGGGCGATCCAGACCGAGGCGTCGCCCCGTCCCGCCGCCGTGACGCTTTCAAACAGCAGCCGGGCTTCGGCCGCCCGGCCTTCGCGCAGGGCCTGCATCGCGCGCCGCGCGACGTCGGGATAGTCGATGGCGGTGCTCAAGAGACCTCCGGTGGATGACCGACGGTCACCCGCTCCGGCGGTCAGGTCAACCGCCTAGGCGTCCTCACCGAAGCGGTCTTCGATGAGGGAGACCACGGCGTCCAGCGCCGCCGGGGCGTCGTCGCCGTTCGCGCGGACCTCGACGTCCGACCCGATGCCGGCGCCCAGCATCAGCAGGCCCATGATGGAGCGCGCGTCGACGGCCTGGCCATCCTTGGACACTTCGATCTCGGCGTCGAACTCGCTGGCGACCTTGACCAGCTTGGCCGACGCCCGGGCGTGAAGTCCGCGGGCGTTGGCGATGCGGACAGACCGCGTGACCGTCGTCACTTCTCGCCCGCCAGCACGTAGGAGGCGACGGAAATGTACTTGCGGCCGGCGTCCTGGGCGTGGGCCACGCAGGCCTCCAGGGTCTCGCGCTGACGCAGGGAAGCCAGCTTGATCAGCATCGGCAGGTTTAGTCCCGCGATCACCTCCGCGCCTGTCTGCTCCATCACCGAGATGGCCAGGTTGGACGGCGTGCCGCCGAACATGTCGGTCAGCAGGATCACGCCTTCCCCCGCCGAGACGCCCTCGACGGCGTCGAGGATGTCTCGTCGACGCTGTTCCATGTCGTCCTCGGCGCCGATGCAGATGGCGGCGACGCCGCGCTGCGGGCCCACCACGTGCTCCATGGCGGCGAGGAATTCCGTCGCCAGCCCACCGTGGGTGACGATGACCAGACCGATCATGACTAGGCGAAATCCCTTGTGGCCCCGGCCAGCGCCTCGAACGCCAGCCGAAAGGACGCTGCTTAGAGCAAGGCGCTCATGGTTCCAACCGCGACGCCATGTCGCGGCCCAGGAGGGCGGCGTCCACCTTGTCCGGAGCAGAAGCCTCGAGCGCGGCAAGCGTCAGACGCGGGACAGTCACACCCGCAAGCGTCTCCATCCCGGGATCGGGCAGGCGTTCCACGACCGCATCGCAGTCGATCAGCAGCGCGACCGGGGCGAGATCGAGCCGCGGAGCCGCGATAAGGCCCAGGCCTCGCGCCTCGATGACGCCCCCGATCCGCGGGGCCGGGGCGACGTACAGGCCGCCGCCCGATGCCCAGACATCCACATAGTCATCGCCCACCAGGCGCCATCCCCGCCCGATCAGCCGCAGGGCCAGGTCGCTTTTCCCCGAGCCGGAGGGGCCGCGCAGCAGGACCGCCCGCCAGCTGCCCTGCGCAAGCCGGGCAACCGCCGTGGCGTGCAGGCGGCTCATGCCGAGGGCAGGCGGATGACGAAGCGGGCGCCGGCGACCGCTCCGGACGCGCCGCGACGGTTCTCGGCGATGATCGTGCCGCCGTGCGCCTCCACGATCTGGCGCGCGATCGACAGGCCAAGACCCGAGTTGGAGCCGAAGGCCGCGCCCTTTGGACGCGAGGTGTAGAAGCGCCGGAAGACCGTCTCCAGGTTCTCCTCCGGGATGCCGGGGCCCTCGTCCTCGACCATGACCACGACCGGCAGCTCAGCGTCCTGACCGTCGCGGGCCAGGGCGACCCGCACAACGCCGTTGTCGGGGCTGAAGGAGCGGGCGTTGTCGATCAGGTTGCGAAACACCTGACCGAAGGGACCCTCGCGGCCGATCACGCTGAAGTCGGCGCCCGGCTGAACCGACAGGGTGACCGAGGGGCGGTCGTCGTAGAGGCTGACGACATCGGCCATCAGGCGATCGATCGGAACGGCGCGCGGGGCGTCGCGGGCCAGCTCGGCGTCGAGGCGCGAGGCGTTGGAGATGTCGGTGATCAGGCGGTCGGCTCGCCAGACGTCGCGTTCCAGCACGCCCAGCAGGCGCTGGCGGTCGGCGTCGGTTTTGACCAGGCCAAGGGTCTCCACGGCCGAGCGAATCGAGGTCAGCGGGTTCTTGATCTCGTGCGAGACGTCGGCGGCGAACCGCTCGATGGCGATCATTCGGTCGTTGAGCGCTTCGGTCATGGTCTCGAGCGCCCGGGCGAGGTCGCCGATCTCGTCCTTGCGGTCCTCGAGGTCGGGCAGGGAGATGGCCCGGGCCCTTTGCAGGCGGACCTGGTCAGCCGCGCTCGCCAGCCTGAGCAGGGGGCGCACGACCCAGAAATACAGCAGCACCGCGGTCAGGAGGGTGACCGCCAGGGCCACCAGGGCGAATGGAATGAGGGCCAGGCGCTGCGCCGTCACGATCTCGGAGAAGTCGTCGGCCTCGAGCGTCAGGACGCCTACGACGGTTTCGACGTGGCGGATGGGCACGGACACCGACACGACCTGGACGCCGCGTTCATTGACCCGGACGCCCGCCTGGGGGGCGCCGGTCAGGGCGGCCTCGACCTCGGCGGCGAGCGCATTGCGGGCGATCGTCAGTCGGCTCTCCTCCTGTTCCGGGTCCGGCTCAGGCGGCATTTCGGAGCCATAGGGCAGGGCCGGCGGCAGGGCCTCGACCTCCACTGCGTCGGACACGAGGTAGGAATCGGCCACGACGAAGCCGTCGATATCGTAGAGCCGCGCGCGCTGCCCCTCCGGGATAAGGTCGGCCCTGAGGAACTGGGCCGAGGCGATCGGATCAATGGTCGGATAGGGATCGCCCGACGTCGCGCCGAACTCATAAAGCACGGTCGCCACGAGCTGGGCCTGGGCGTTCAGATACTGGATGCGCGCATCGAGCAGGCCGCGTCGCCATTCGTTCAGGCCGAACATCCCGACCACGAGGATAGCCAGGGTGATCAGGTTCAGCCCGACGATCAGTCGGGCCAGGCCCGAGCCGAAGAGCGATTTCAGCCGGTGGCGCGTCGGCCTGAGGGTGGCGTCCTCGGCCTCACTCACGGTAGCGGTAGCCCACCCCGTACAGCGTCTCGATCGCGTCGAACTCCGAATCGACGACACGGAACTTCTTGCGCATGCGCTTGATGTGGCTGTCGATCGTGCGGTCGTCGACATAGACCTG
>CAMLNT010000195.1 GCA_946481425.1 uncultured Brevundimonas sp. | reverse complement strand
GGCGCGTCGCGGTGGTGCAGGGTGGCTTCGACCGCGACAGGCGGCAGGTCGTCGCGCAGACGCTGGCCGGACAGGCGCGCGGGGATCACGCGGGTGTCGTTGAAGACCAGGGCGTCACCGGGCTGAAGCAGGCCGGGCAGGTCGCGCACGATACGGTCCTCAAGCGCTTCGCCGGGCCGCACGACCAGCAGGCGCGCGGAATCGCGCGGGCTCGCGGGGCGAAGCGCGATCAGCTCGTTGGGCAGGTCGAAATCGAAGTCCGAGACACGCATGGGCCGCGCCTAAGGCCACGGCGGGTGGTCCGGGGTCAAGTACGCCCGGCTTAAGCCTTGCTTCAGTCGGTCGTGTCATGCTGGCGACATGGCAGGGGCAGCCTTCCACATCGATGCGGGCGCCATGGCGGCCTGGGACCGGCTGCGGCGGCCTGTCTGGATGTTTGATCCGGACACCTGCCGGGGCGTGTATGCCAATCCAGCGGCCCTTGTACTCTGGGGCGCCGAGGACCTGCCCGAGCTGCTGAGCCGGGATTTCTCGCAATTGTCTCCAGCCGTGCGCGCCCGCACGGACCGCCTGAAGCTCATGACGGCGAACGGGGAGGAGATCGAGGAGCGCTGGACCTTCTATCCCAAGGGGCAGCCTGTGTCGGTGGCGGCGGTCATCTCGACGGTCATTGTCGGGAACGACCGGCCGGTGCTGCTGTTCGAGGCCGCGCCGATCGACGTGGAGCCCGAGGAAAGGCGCGCGGTCGAAGCCCTGAGGCACAGTTCCGGCCCGGTCGGTCTGTTCCAGGCCGACGGGACCGCGCTCTTCGCCAACCCGGCGGCTTTTTCGGCCTACGGACAAGGCGCTGGCTTCATCCAGCGGTTCGTTCGCCGCGAGGACGGCGAGACCGTCCTGGAAGCCGCCTCGGGAGGGCAGGCCCTGGCTGGCGTCCACCGCATGCTCACCCTGGCGGGCGAGCGCTGGCATCATCTGGACTGCCGCTCGCTCCATGACCCTGTGACGGGGGTGATGAGCGTCCTGCTCAATGAGAGGGATGTCACGGACCGCATCGAGGCCGAGGCCGGTCGAGCGGCCGCCGAGCAGAAGGCGGCCATGTCGGAGGCGCGCCAGCGCTTCCTGACGGACATGTCCCACGAGCTGCGCACGCCGCTGAACGCCATCCTGGGTTTCTCGGATCTGCTGGCCCGGCGTGGGCTGGATGCAGAGGCGGTTTCATACATCGAGCGCATTCATTCGGCCGGAGAGCGGCTGGCTGAGGTGGTTGCCCAGATGACGGGCGCACGCCCGGAGGCGGGCGCATCAGTCGCAGAGACGACCAACACTGACGGCGACACGGGCGTCGGCCAAGAGGCGATCCCCAGAGTTCTCTATGTCGACGACAACGAGGCCAACCGCGCGCTCGTCACGGCCCTGCTGGCGACCCAGGGGGTTGATTGCGCGACCGCGGACGATGGGCTGGCGGGCGTGGCCGCCGCCGCCGACGGCTCGTGGGACGTAATCCTGATGGATATCCAGATGCCGGTCATGAACGGCGTCGAGGCGACCAGGAGGATCCGCGCCATGCCTACCGTGGCGGGCTCGGTGCCGATCATCGCCCTGACGGCCAACACCCTGGACGAACAGCTGGCCGAATACGCCGAGGCCGGGATGAACGGCTGCCTGGCCAAGCCGGTCAACGTTGGAGAACTGATCCAGCAGGTGTGGGGCTGGGGGTTGAGCGGCTGGCGGGACGCCTGGCGGCCCGCTGAGAGCGCGGCCTAGGCCGTATCCATCCGGGCGGTCAGGCCGAGCGCCTGCGCCAGGGCCCCGAGGCGCTTCCTGACCTTGTCGCCGCGTAGCAGGTCGCCGCGCTCGCCCGAGACCCGAAGCACCAGTTCGTCGTCCTCGACGCTCAGGCGCGTCAGGGCCAGCAGGGCTTCGGACCGGGCCGACAGATCGCTGGCCAGGCGCAGCCCCAGGCCATGGACGCGAGCGCGCTCAAGTCCGTCGCGGCCCAGCAGCCGGTTGACGAGGGCGGCTTCCGGCAGGGTTTGTCCGCCGTAGCGAGCGTGGACGGCGCTGGCGAGGAAGGCCCGCTCCGCGTGGACGACGCCGGCGACGGGTGCGCGCAACACCTGCTCGAAAGCCACGTCGGCGCGGTGGTCCGGATGGAGGCGCGAGCCGACATCGGCCAGGGCGGCGCCGGCGGCCAGAAGCAGGGCGTCGCGGTCCGGGCTGAAGTGAGGCGCAAGCGGCTGGAACACTGGCTCAAGCCAGCGGCGAACGACGCGATCGAGGCCCCGGCTGAGGCTCTGGCGGTCGCCGAGCGCCCGGCAGCCCGCCACCAGGGGGTCGCGCATGCGGATCTCGGCGGGCATGGTCTCCAGCAGGACGCCCTCGCGCACCCCAAAGGCCGAAAAGGAAACCGTCCGAGCGCCGAGGCGCTTGCAAAGACGCGAAAGGACGAGCGCCGCGTGGGGTAGGGTCATGGCCCGGGCCTTGTTGGTACGGGTGAGCTTTTCCAGCGAGGCCTTGGACTGGTGCGCCAGAAGTGCGGCCAGGTCGTCGACGTCCGCGGCCGCCATCTCGTACTGGTGGACGATCTCCAGGTCGTGGCCCTTCTGGCGCATGTGCAGGAGCGCGAGGCTCCGCCAGGCGCCCCCGACGGCGTGCAGGGTTCGGGCCTTCATGTCGTTGGCGCGCTCCAGCCGTGCGTCGATCTCGGCAGCCGGGTCGCCCTTGATGTCGCGCATCGCAAACGGTCCCAACGGGAGGGTTACGCCCCGCGCGGGTTCGCCGTCGGCCACCGGGGTCAGCTCCAGACTCGAGCCGCCCAGGTCGGCGACGACGCCTTCGGCCTGAGGACTGCCGGCGATGACGCCGAGGGCGGCGTAGCGGGCCTCTTCCTCTCCGGAGAGGACGCGGACCTTCAGGCCTGTCTCGGCGGCGATGCGGTCGCAGAACTCCTGACCGTCGCTGGCTTCGCGCACGGCGGCCGTCGCCACGACATGGCGCTCGGACAGGGGCAGGGCGTCCATCAGGACAGAGAACCGGCGGATGGTGTCCACAGCGGCGGCGACGCCTTCCGGCGAAAGCCTGCCCGTGGAGGCGACGTCGCGTCCGAGGCCGGCCAGAACCTTCTCGTTATAGCCGGTCCAGATCGCCCGGCCTTCGAGGCCGTAGACCACCAGACGCACCGAGTTCGACCCGATGTCGATGACCGCCGCCTCGCGCGGCGGGACGTCAGCCGCGTCGGTCATAGCGGATCGCCTTGGGCCGGTCCTTGGCGCGGCGACCGCGGCCGGACAGGCTCGGGTTTGTCATGAAGTAGTCGTGCGCAGAGAACAGCTTGCTGTCGCTCTTTGAGGTCTGCCGCGAGTATGTGCCGTCCGGCTTCAGGTCCCAGGTCTGGGCCTCGTCCTTGAGGTTGGCGAGCATGATCTGGTCCATGACCTGGTCGTGCACCGTCGGGTTCAGGACAGGGACCATGATCTCGACCCGCCGGTCCAGATTGCGCTGCATCCAGTCAGCCGACGAGAAGAAGACCTCGGCCTTGTCGCTGGGCATTTCGCGGCCATTGGCGAAACAGGCGATGCGGGCGTGCTCGAGGAAGCGGCCGACGATCGACTTGACCGAAATATTCTCCGACAGGCCTTTCACGCCGGGCCGCAGGCAGCAGACGCCGCGCACCACCAGATCGATCTTCACCCCGGCCTGGCTGGCCCGGTAAAGGGCGTCGATGATCTGGGGGTGAACCAGTGAGTTCATCTTGGCCCAGATCGCGGCCGGCTTGCCCTTGAGGGCGTTGTCGGCCTCGCGTTCGATGAGGCGAAGCAGGTGCTTCTTCATCGTCAGGGGAGAGACGCTGAGCCGTTCGAGATCGTCGGGTTCGGCATAGCCGGTGATGAAGTTGAACACCTTGGACGCATCGCGGCCAAAGCCGGGATCGCAGGTGAACAGGCTGAGGTCGGTGTAGATCCGGGCCGTCACCGGATGGTAGTTGCCGGTCCCGAAATGGCAGTAGGTTCTCAGGCCCTCGGCCTCGCGGCGAACCACGGCCGAGATCTTGGCGTGGGTTTTCCATTCGACGAAGCCGAAGACGACGTGCACGCCGGCCCGTTCCATGGCGCGGGCCCAGCGCAGGTTGGCTTCCTCATCGAAGCGCGCCTTGATCTCGACC
>CAMLNT010000194.1 GCA_946481425.1 uncultured Brevundimonas sp. | reverse complement strand
TCTCGACTTCCTTGATCAGCTGCTCGCGCAGGTTCAGCCGCTTGATGAAGTGGTTATGCACCCCGATCGCGTTCAGCCGCGTCATCACGAACTCGGAAATCCGGTTGTTGATGACGCCCTTGCCTTCCAGCACGGCCTTCTTCTGGGCGTTGAAGGCGGTCGCATCGTCCTTGAAATACTGGATCAGCGTGCCGGGCTCGGGACCCTCGTACAGGATCTTGGCCTTGCCTTCGTAAATCTTCTTGCGGGTCTTGGTCATGGCGGCTCCTTCAAGAGCCCGGCGCGTCGGTCGCGGGCCCCGTCGTGGGGCCGTGACGACGACTCAGGTTTCGGAGAGAACGGGTCGGCCCGGGGCTTAGCGGAACGGGGCTCATTTCGCAATTGCGAGGCGCCATCGGCCGCCGAAACCGGGCGCGGCGGCCACAGTTGGATTTCGTATGTAGACCGTCCGTCCGGTTACGATTGATTGGGGTCAATCCGCCCTATATGAGGGCGCCTCCCCTATTGAGAGACCATCCTGACCATGACGACCTTCGACAAGCGCGAGCAGGGTTTCGAATCCAAGTTCGCCCTGGATCAGGAGCAAGAGTTCAAGGCCGTTGCGCGCCGCAACCGCCTGCTGGGCGAATGGGCCGCCGACAAGATGGGCCTGGCTGAAGACAGCCGGGCCGACTACGCCAAGGCGGTCGTGAAGTCCGACTTTGAACAGCCGGGCGACGAAGACGTGTTCCGCAAGGTGATGCAGGACCTCGAAGGGTCGGGTCTGGGCGTCCGCGAGAGCGAGCTTCGCTCGAAGATGGACGAGCTGATGGCGGTCGCCCGCGAGCAGATCAAGGCCGGCGAGTAGTTTCCCTCACCGCCGGATACGAATAAGGGCCGCGCTCTGCGCGGCCCTTTTTTGTCGTCCCGGTCCAGATCAGCCCGGCATCACGACCGTGTCGATGGCGTGGATGACGCCGTTGGAGGCCGCGACATCGGTCTGGACGACACGGCTGGTTCCGCCGGCCGCGTCGGTGAGGACGACCGAGCCGTCATCGCCCACGCTCGCGGTCAGGGTCCCGCCCTGAACCGTGGTCAGGGTGGCGCTGCCGCCGCCCGCCTCGATCTGGGAGACCAGGGTGGCCGCGTCGACGCGCCCGGACACCACGTGATAGGTCAGGACGCCGGTCAGGGCATCGCGCTGTTCGGGGGTCAGCAGGCCCTCGAGCGTCGCCGCCGGGATTTTCGCGAAGGCGTCGTTGGTCGGGGCGAAGACGGTGAACGGGCCGGCTCCGTTCAGAGTCTCGACCAGGCCAGCGGTCTGGACCGCCGTCACCAGAGTCGAGAAATCCGCCGAGCCCTGTGCGACTTCCACGATCGTGCCGGAAGCGGCCGGCGTCGCCGTCGATTCGGCAGCGGCGGTCTCGCTGGTCGCGGCGGCGGTGGAATCTTCCTCGGCCGAGCTGTTGCAGGCGGCGAGCATGAGAGCCGCGGCAGCGACGGATGCGTAGGAGGTCTTCATTTTCACTTGTCCTGAGCTTCGACCGCAACGTCGCGGTCGGGCACAGGTACGGTAGCGATCCCCTATTGGATGACGCCGACCTTGTCGCGGGCGTCAGCTTTCGCCGAACACCCGTCCGAACACGGTGTCCACGTGCTTGGTGTGATAGCCGAGGTCGAACAGGGCCTCCAGGTCAGCCTCCGGCAGGATCACGCGCGCATCGGCCTTGAGGAAATCCAGGAACCGGCCTTCGCCGCGCCAGACCTTCATGGCGTTCTCCTGCACGGCCGCATAGGCGTCCTCGCGCGACACGCCGGCCTGGGTGAGGGCGAGCATGACCCGCTGCGAGTGGACCAACCCTCCCAGCAGATCGATGTTCTTCTGCATGTGGTCCGGATAGACGTTCAGCCGCTCGACCACCCCCGCCAGCCTGTGCAGGGCGAAATCCAGATGGATCGTCGCATCCGGCCCGATGCCGCGCTCGACCGACGAGTGGCTGATGTCCCGTTCATGCCACAGCGCCACGTTCTCCATGGCCGGGACGACCGACGAGCGGACCAGACGGGCGAGGCCCGTCAGATTCTCGGTCAGGATCGGGTTGCGCTTGTGCGGCATGGCCGACGAGCCCTTCTGGCCCTTGTCAAAGAACTCCTCGGCCTCCAGCACCTCGGTGCGCTGCAGGTGGCGGATCTCGGTCGCCAGGCGTTCGATCGAGGAGGCCACGACGCCTAGCGCCGCGAAAAAGGCGGCGTGACGATCGCGCGGGATCACCTGGGTCGAGACCGGCTCGACCGCCAGGCCCATCTGGTCGGCGACATACTGTTCCACGGCCGGGTCCACATTGGCGAAGGTGCCCACCGCGCCAGAGATGGCGCAGGTCGCGATCTCCTCGCGCGCCGTGACCAGTCGTCGGCGAGCCCGTTGAAATTCAGCGTGATAGCCAGCCAACTTCAAGCCAAAGGTGATTGGCTCGGCATGGATGCCATGGCTCCGGCCGACCTGCGGGGTGAACTTGTGCTCCTTTGCGCGGGCTTCCAGGGCGGCCAGGACGCGATCGACACCAGCGATCAGCAGGTCCGACGAGCGCGCCAGCTGGACCGCGAAACAGGTGTCGAGCACATCCGACGACGTCATGCCCTGATGCAGGAAGCGGGCTTCCTCGCCGACGATCTCGGCCACATGGGTCAGGAATGCGATGACGTCGTGCTTGGTAGTGCGTTCGATCTCGTCGATACGGTCTGCGTCGAAGGTCGCGTCCTTGCCCTTGGCCCAGATGGCGTCTGCGGCCTCAGCGGGAATCACGCCCAGTTCGGCCATCTTGGTGGCCGCATGCGCTTCGATCTCGAACCAGATCTTGTATTTGGTCTCTTGCGACCAGATGGCGACGGCGTCAGGGCGGGAGTATCGGGAGATCATGGGCGCCCCTAAAGGCCCTGATGCCCGAATCTGTCAAGGAAGCCGGGCCGCGAAACGGAGGAAGCGATGCATCTCATCATCGGCGACAAGGCCTTCTCGACCTGGTCGCTTCGGCCCTGGCTGGTGGCGAAGCACTGCGGCGTACCGTTCGACGAGACGGTCATTTTCCTCGACCAGCCTGACACCGCCGAACAGATCGCGCGCCATTCGCCGGCCGGCAAGGTGCCGGTTCTCATCGCGGACGATCAATCAGTCTGGGATTCGCTGGCCATATGCCTGTGGCTGGCCGAGCGTTTTCCAATGGCGGGGCTCTGGCCCGATCACCCCGCGGCGCGCGCCCGGGCCTATTCGGTCGTCTGCGAGATGCATTCGGCTTTCATGGCGCTCCGCAGCGAATGCGGCATGGGTCGTGACCACCCGATGGTGGGGGAACCCGGCGAGGCCAAGGCCGTCAGCGACGCCCTGGCGCGCGACCTGCGCCGACTGGTCCAGATGTGGTCCGAGGCGCGCGGCGAATGGGGCTCGGACGGCCCCTACATGTTCGGCCGTTGGTCGATCGCCGACGCCTTCTACACGCCGGTCGCTGCGCGCGTGCGGCACTACCGCCTTGATCTTTCAGCTCACGGAGACGACGGGGTCGCAGGCGCCTATGTCGAGACCCTGTTGAGCCAGCCTGACTTCCTGGAATGGGAACGCGCAGGCCTGGCCGAGATCGCCGCCCGCGAGGCCTGAGATCGCTCAGATCGCGCCGATGGCCTTCAGGCTGACGACGCGCTGGTCGGTGGCGGATCCCTTGATGCCCTGTCGGCCGACGATCAGGTGGTCGTGTACCTCGACCTTCAGCATCCGGCCCGCCTCCATGATCTGCCTGGTCATGTCGATGTCAGCCTGACTGGGTGTCGGATCACCGGACGGGTGGTTGTGCACCAGGATGACCGCCGAGGATGACAGCTCCAGCGCCCGCCGGATGATCTCGCGCGGGTAGGCGGGCGCGTGGTCCACTGTGCCGCGGCCCATGACCTCGTCGGCGATCAGCTGGTTCTTGCGGTCCAGGAACAGCACGCGGAACTGCTCTCTCGGCTGATGCTGCAAGGTCACACGAACGTAGTCGAGCAGGCCGGTGAAGGACGAAATGACCTTGCGGGGCGCCGCGACCTCTCCGGCGACACGCCGCACCAACTCGTGCAAGGACATCAGGTCCAGGGCGGTCTCGACCCCGATCTTTTTGGTGCGGCCGCGCGAATCCTCGGCGCTGATCGCCGTCAAGTCTTCCAGCGAAGCGTCGAGGATGGCGCCGAGTGACCCGAAGCGCGCCAGCAAGGCCTTGGCCAGTGGTTTCACGTCGCCTTGCGGCTGGCTTCGGAAAAGGAAGAA
>CAMLNT010000193.1 GCA_946481425.1 uncultured Brevundimonas sp. | reverse complement strand
CTCTGGATGTTCCTCGGCCCCTACGGCGAGGCGGCCGAGCACACCACCCTGCAGAAGGTCGTGCCCTGGGAGCGTCAGGGCCGCGTTTTCGGCTTCGCCCAGTCGGTCGAACAGGCGGCCTCGCCCCTGACCGCCTTCCTGATCGGGCCGCTGACCCAATTCTGGGTCATCCCCTTCATGTCGGGCGACGGCGCCGGCGCCCTGGCCATCGGGGACTGGTTCGGGACGGGTCCGGCGCGCGGCATCGCTCTGGTCTTCACCGTCTCGGGCCTGCTCGGCGTCCTGATGACGGTCCTGGCCTTCAACTCCGGCTACTACCGCAAGCTCTCGAAGACCTACCTGGAGGCGCCCGATGCGGGCGAGGAGGTCCACGCCCGGACGGCCTGAACGAAAAGGGCGGCCCGTTGCCGGACCGCCCCGCTCGAAGCGCCAAGGGAGGGAGGGGACAGCGCTTCGGGTCTCGTCAGCCCGTCGCGGACTTCTCCGCCCTCAGGGCCGGACCGGCCAGGTCGTAGCGGTCGTTGTTCATGACCTGGACCCACGCCTTGACGAAGTCGGCGACGAACTTGTCGCCGGCGTCGGCCGACGCGTAGACCTCCGCCAGGGCCCGCAGCTGGGAGTTGGAGCCGAACACCAGGTCGGTCCGGGTCGCGGTCCAGCGCTTTTCGCCCGTGTCGCGGTCCGAGCCCACGAAGGTCTCGTCCGACGTCTCGTCGACCTGCTTCCAGGCCGTCCGCATGTCCAGCAGGTTGACGAAGAAGTCGTTGGTCAGCTGGCCCGGACGATCCGTCAGAACCCCATCCTTGGAGTCCTTGAAGTTCGCGCCCAGCACCCTCAGGCCACCGACCAGCACCGTCATCTGCGGCGCCGTCAGGTTCAGCAACTGCGCCCGGTCGATCAGCAGTTCCTCGGTCGGGACGTTGAACTTGACCTGCAGATAGTTGCGGAAGCCGTCCGCTCGCGGCTCCAGCACCTTGAAGCTGTCGGCGTCGGTCTGCTCGGCGGTCGCATCGGTCCGGCCCGGCGTGAACGGCACCTCGATGGTCTTGCCCGCGGCCTTGGCCGCCTGCTCGATACCCACCGAGCCGCCCAGCACGATCAGGTCGGCGATCGAGACGTTCAGGCCCGAGCTCGCCTTGATGCCCTCATAGACCTCGAGGACCTTGCCCAGCTTGGCCGGTTCATTGACCTCCCAGTCCTTCTGGGGAGCCAGCCGGATGCGGGCGCCGTTGGCGCCGCCCCGGTGGTCCGAGCCGCGCCAGGTCGCCGCCGACGCCCAGGCCGTGCGAACCATGTCGGCCACCGTCAGGCCCGAGCTCGCGATCTGGGCCTTCAGCGCCTTCACGTCGGCGTCCGACAGCTTGGGGCCCGTGTGCGCCGGGATCGGATCCTGCCAGATCAGGTCCTCTGCCGGCACTTCCGGTCCGAGGTAGCGGATCTTGGGGCCCATGTCCCGGTGGCAGAGCTTGAACCAGGCTCGCGCGAACTGGTCTGCGAAGTAGGCCGGATCGGCCCGGAACTTCTCCATGATCTTGCGGTACTCGGGGTCGACCTTGAAGGCCATGTCGGCCGTGGTCATCATCGTCGGGACCTTCTTGCCCGGCGTGTGCGCGGCCGGCGCGAGGGTTTCCGGCGGGTTGCCGACCGGCTGCCACTGCTTGGCCCCGGCCGGGCTCTTCACCAGCTCGTACTCGTGGTCCAGCAGCATGTCGAAATAGGACATGTCCCAGGTGATCGGCGTCGGCGTCCAGGAGCCCTCGATGCCCGAGGTGATGGTGTGGTCGCCCATGCCGCTTTCGTGGCCCGAAACCCAGCCCATGCCCTGCTGGGCGATGTCGGCGCCCTCCGGGCTGACGCCCACCTTGGACGCGTCTCCCGCGCCGTGAGCCTTGCCGAAGGTGTGTCCGCCCGCCGTCAGGGCCGCCGTCTCGACGTCGTTCATGCCCATCCGGGCGAAGGTCTCGCGGATATCGCGCGCCGACTGAAGCGCCTCCGGCACGCCGCCCGGTCCTTCCGGGTTCACGTAGATCAGGCCCATCTGGATGGCCGCCAGCGGCTCTTCCAGCGCCATGTCCTTGTCCGGCTGGATGCGGGTCTCGGCGCCGTCGCCGACCCAGTTCTCCTCGGTGCCCCAGTAGACGTCCTTCTCGGGCTCCCAGACGTCGGCGCGGCCGCCGCCGAAGCCGAAGACCGGCCCGCCCATGCTCTCGATGGCGACATTGCCGGCCAGGATCATCAGATCGGCCCAGCTCAGGCTCGCCCCGTACTTCTGTTTGATCGGCCACAGCAGACGGCGCGCCTTGTCCAGGTTGCCGTTGTCGGGCCAGGAATTCAGCGGCGCAAAACGCTGCTGCCCGGCGCCCGCGCCGCCGCGTCCGTCGCCCGTCCGGTAGGTGCCGGCCGAGTGCCAGGCCATCCGGATGAAGAACGGCCCGTAGTGGCCATAGTCCGCCGGCCACCATGGCTGGCTGTCGGTCATCAGGGCATGCAGGTCGCGCTTGACGGCGGCGTAGTCGAGCTTCTTGAAGGCCTCGGCATAAGAAAAGCCGTCGCCCATCGGATCGCCCGACTTGCCCTGCTGGTGCAGGATCTCGGTCGACAGATGATTGGGCCACCAGTCCCGGTTCGTCCGCCCCAGGAGGGATCGGAGCGCGCCGCGCTGCTTCTTCGGGTCGCTGAGGGGGTCGCCGGCGTTTCCGTCCATGGTCGCGTTCCTATCTGGAGTAGGGTTGGGGCCTGAGTCCAATGACCCTACGCCCTCTAGGACATTAGCCAAGTCGATTATTTGGATGCTGACGATAGATTCGATTTATGACTGAGGCCGCCTGCCGCATCGACGTCTGGCTCTGGCGCGCGCGCTTCTTCAAGACCCGCGGCCTGGCCGCTCGCTTCGTGGAAGAGGGCAGGGTTCGCCGCACACGCACCGGCTCCGGCGAGGCCCGTCTCGACAAGGCCAGCCGGACCGCTCGACCCGGTGACAGGCTCGTCTTCGTGCTGGGCGCTCGTCTGATCGAGCTGACGATCCGCGATTGTGGCGTCCGGCGCGGCCCGCCGGCGGAGGCCCGCGCCCTCTATTGGCCCGCCGGCGAGTTGACTTCCGGCGCTGAGGGCTCCACATCCGGCGCCGCCCAGTCCGAGCCGCCCTCCCGCCCATGACCTACATCGTCACCGACGCCTGCGTGCGCTGCAAATTCATGGACTGCGTCGAGGTGTGCCCGGTCGACTGCTTCTACGAAGGCGAGAACTTCCTCGTCATCAGCCCGGACGAATGCATCGACTGCGGCGTCTGCGAGCCGGAATGCCCGGTCGACGCCATCAAGCCCGACACCGAGGACGAGCCCGACGGCAAGTGGCTCCAGATCAACGCCACCTACGCCAAGGAATGGCCGAACATCACGGTGAAAGGCGCCCCGCCTGCCGACGCCGAGCAGTTCGAGCGCGAGACCGGCAAGTTCGAGAAGTATTTCTCCGACAAGCCCGGCAAGGGCAACTAGCCCCGCTTGCCAACCCGCCGCCCGCGTGACCTCATCGGTCATCACGCGGGGAGGCGTTGATGATCTCCAGACAACCCGGTCCCTGGCTGTTCGCCCTCGGCATGACGGGGCTGGGCGTGATCCAGATCGCCTTCCAGGCCTGCCTGCCAGGCCTGAAGCCACTCCCCGCCGGCTGGGACGCCAATGGGCCGATGGCCATCGTCATGGGGGCTGTGCTCGTCCTTGGCGGCGTGGGGCTACTGCTCGACGCCAGCCGCCGCTGGGCCGGACTGGTCCTGGCGGCCTTCTGGCTCGGCTGGCTTCTGGCCGGACATGTGACCGGCCTCATGGGTGCGCCGGCTAATGCGAGCCTCTGGGTCTCGGCCACTCAGGTCATGACCTTCGCCGCCGTGGGGGCCATGCTTTCCGACCGTTTCACGCACGGGTGCCGTCTGGCTCGCATTGTGCTCGGCCTGACCCTTCTGCTCTTCGGCGCGGTCCACTGGCTCTATCCCGGCACCATCGTGGGCATGATCTCGGGGTGGGTTCCGGTGGCGACCTTCTGGCCCTGGGTCACCGGCGCGATCCAGATCGCGGCGGGTCTCATGATCCTGATCGGCTTCCGGGCTGCGCTGGCCGCATTCGTCGTCGGCCTGATGTGGCTGAGCTGGGTGTTTGTGATTCACATCCCGCGCCTGCTCGCCGCGCCAGGCGATCTGTTCGAATGGACCTTCATGCTCACGGCCGTGGCTCTGGCGGGCGCTCAACGGCCCCGAACAGGACGTGATCTTCCGCCAGGAGCACGAGCCCGGCCG
>CAMLNT010000192.1 GCA_946481425.1 uncultured Brevundimonas sp. | reverse complement strand
GCCTGGGGCTCGAGAGGCAGGGCGCGCCCCGCATCCGCCTCGGCCCTGATCAACAGTTGATCGAGCGCCGCCTCGTCCAGACGGCGCAGCACGAAGACCTGGCACCGCGACAGCAAGGCGCCGTTCAGCTCGAATGAAGGATTCTCGGTCGTCGCGCCCACGAGGGTGACGACACCCTCCTCGACGAACGGCAGGAAGCCGTCCTGCTGGGCGCGGTTGAAGCGATGGATCTCGTCGACGAACAGCAGGGTCGACTGCCCCGCCGCGCGGCGCACGCGGGCCTGTTCGAAGGCCTTTTTCAGATCGGCGACGCCGGAGAAGACCGCAGAAATCTGCTGGTATTCATAGCCCGCCGCCTTCGCCAGCAGCCGGGCGATGGTCGTCTTGCCGGTGCCGGGCGGCCCCCACAGGATCATTGAGGCCAGCCGTCCGCCCTCGACCATCCGCCGGATCGGCCCTCCGGGGCCCAGCAGGTGATCCTGGCCCACCACGTCGTCCAGCGACCGCGGCCGCAGCCGGTCGGCGAGCGGCGCGTCGGGCGGATGGATGCCGGAAGCTTCGAACAGGTCGGTCATGGGGTATAGATAGGCGCTCGAAGGGGAGATGCGCCATGTCCGATCAGCCCTACAGACCACCCGATCCGCCCGTCGTGCCCTATCTGTCCGTCTCGCGCGGACACGAAGCCCTGGAGTGGTACGTCCGCGCCTTCGCCGCGACTGAGGATGCCCGCTACGACATGGAGGACGGCCGGCTCGGCCACGTGAAGCTGACACTGGAGAACGGCGGGGTGGTCTATCTGGCCGACGACTTCCCCGAGATGTTCGACATGGTCGGCGTCCGCCCGCCGGAGGTGGTGAAGAACACCACCATGACCGTCTGCCTGGCCGTCGAGGACGTCGACCGCTGGATGGACCGCGCGGCGGGCGAGGGGGCGGAGATCATCCGCCCGGCCCAGGACGAATTCTTCGGCCGTCACGGCAAGCTGCGCGATCCGTTCGGTCACGTCTGGTCGGTGACCGGGCCGAAGGCGCCCTAGAACCGGCCGCGCACTTCCTGGCCGTTGCGGAGGATTACGACGTCCCAGCCGCGTTGCGTGGCGTTCAGCGTCTGCTGGAGCTCGGCCGTCGAACCGATCTGCTCACCGTTGATGCTGCGCAGGATATCGCCGCGCCGGAAGCCGGCCGCCGCGGCGTAGGAGCGGCCCGACACGCCCATCAAGATAACGCCGCCGGCCATAGGATCGGCGCCGATCTGGTCGGCGAAGGCAGGAGTCAGGTCTGCCACGACGGCTCCGGTGAATGGATTGCGGCCCCCGATCGTAACAGTCTGGGGCGTCGTGTCGCCGGGCGGGGTCTCGACGCGCGCGCGCACCGTCCGCTCGGCCCCGCCGCGCAGCAGGGTCAGTTCGACCTGATCGCCGGGCCGGATGGTGCCGATGCGGAAGTTCAGCGATGAGACGTCCTCGATCGCCTGGCCGCCGACGGCGGTGATGACGTCGCCCTGCCGGATGCCGGCCTCCGCCGCCGGACCGCCGCGATAGACCGAGTTCACGATCACGCCGCGCGGCCGTTCCATGTTCAGGCGCGCCGCCTCCGCCGCCGTCACCGCCGAAGTCGAGGCGCCCAGCCAGGCGCGCGAGACCGCGGTGTCGCCCCCGACGGCGCTCTCGACCACGCGGCGCACCATCGAGGAGGGCACGGCGAAGCCCACGCCCGCCGAGGCGCCTGACGGGCTGAGGATCATGGAGTTGATGCCGATCAGGTCCCCGTCCATGTCGACGAGCGCCCCGCCGGAGTTGCCCTGGTTGATGGCCGCGTCGGTCTGGATGAAGGCGGTCGCGCCCGAACCGTCGGAGCGGTCCAGCGCCGAGATGATGCCGCTGGTGACCGTCTGTCCAATGCCGAACGGATTGCCGATGGCCAGCACCAGATCGCCCACGTGCAGGGCGTTCGAATCGTCGATCGCCATCGTCGGCAGCCTGTCGCCGCCGGTGTCGAGCCGCAGGATCGCCAGGTCCGATCGCGGGTCCTGGAGGATGATCTCGGCCGGGAACTCGCGGCGGTCGTTCAGGGTGACCAGGATCTGCCGCGCGCCGTCGATGACGTGGTTGTTGGTCACCACGATGCCGTCAGCGCGCACGATGACGCCCGAGCCGACCGACTGGGCCACGCGCTGGCGGCCGCCGCCCTGGCCGCGCCCGAACATCTCGAAGAAGGGGTCGCGCTCGCGCACCAGCGTCTGGGCCGAGATGTTGACCACCGCCGGGGCCGAGACCTCGACCACCGGCGCGAAGGAGGCCTGCAGGTCGCCCTGCGTCTCCGGGGCGCGCCGCGTCGGCTCGGCAAGGCCGCCGTCCTGGGCCTGGGTCGTGTCGGGATTGCCGCAGGCCGACAGCATCAGCACGGCCGCGAGCGCGAGGTGAGCAGGCTTCATCGCGTATTCCACGAAAGTCTTCAGGGAGGTCAGCACAGCGAACATCTGGGGCGGCAATTGGGCAAGCGCCAGCCCCGATCGTGTCAGCGAATGTCCGGCCCGCAATGAAGCGCTTCGCTCGCCTCGGCTGGCGCGCGCCTGGCGGCGAAACCGGATTCCACTTTCGCCTGGCGCGCTGTCAGCGGCCGCCGCGCGTCAGGGCCCGGTACTCGACAAGCCGTTCCTTGTCGCGCCGCACCTGGTCGGCCACGGCGTTGTCGACATCGAGCGAGGCGTAGCGGACCCAGCTTTCCAGACCGAGCTTGTCCTGGATCAACTGCGTCGGCGTCTGCCAGCGGAAATAGGAGAACCATGACACGGCGATACCCAGCACCACGGCCACGGCCTGCAGGCCCCGGAACGCGGCCTCGCCGCCGGCCGGCGCGGGCTCGAGCGCCAGCACCACCAGGAAGACGATGAAGATCAGGGGCGTCACGATGCGGCCGAGCCAGCGCATCCAGTACCGCTCGCGCCGGACTCGCCACAGCTGCATCTGGACGAACTTCTCCAGGTATTCCATGCGCGCGCCGATCCACATGGTCAGGCGCGTCAGATACATCGCCCTCTGGCCCCAGCCCTTGCCGTCCTGCTGGAACAGGGTCTCGGCCTGGTCGGCCATGGCGCGACCCTGGGTGAACAGGTTCTGCAACTCCCGGGTCCGCTCCACGATCCGGCGCGACAGGGCGTAGGTGTCGTTCTCCAGCCGGAACCGATACTGGATGAACAGGATCGCCTGCACGGCCCACCACAGGCCGAACACCGCCACCATCGCCCCGACCGCCAGGGCCAGGCCAAGAGGTTGCGATCCGGTCATGCCGGCGAACCAGGTCGGACCGATCAGCGCCAGCGCCGCCAGGCCGGCCAGGGCGCCGGTCTGGAACAGGCGCTTGGTCGAGAAGTGCGTCAGCAGGCGGCCGAAGATGCCCCGGCCATAGGCGTGCACGGCGCCGCGGATGTCGCGGTCCTGCGGGAACCGCTCGTTGATCTGGCGGTCGAACAGCACGTGAAATCGGTCGGGCTTTCCGTCCGACTCCCAGAACGGGAAGATGTCGAGCGGCTGGTTGAAATACTCGTCGATGTGCGCCGAGACCGACTGGGTGGCGGCCGGGTCCATCGAGAAATAGGCGCTCTCCTGAATGGGATGCAGGGTCCCATCGGCCTGGCGCATGGACGGTGGCGCGATGCGCGACGTCGGCTCGGGCGCGACGCGGTCAGGCCGGTCCGCCGCGCCGGGCGGGGGCGGCGCGGCCGGGTCCAGGCCGGCCGGCGAGGCGGGCGCAGGTTCTGGCTGCGGCGCGGGCTGGGGCGCGTGAGGATCCTGATGACCGTTGTGATCGTCGTGCGACATGCGCCTGTAAGCCCCTGAGGAATCCCGGACCCGGCACTATGACGGGCCAAGCCGGCCGGGCCGACGGGCTTCTCCCCCGGCGCGAACGCCGTGCGATCAGCTTGGCCCGCAACCTCGCGGCGCGGCAAGTGAAGTTTCGATCAGAATGGGTAGCGAGGCATGGCTGGCGAGCGGGCGTCTTGGGCTACTGTTCCAGCCGTCGGGCGTTGAGTTCGTCGCCGTTTCGGCAGGACTCCGACTGACCGGCCTCCAGGCAGTTCCGATAGTAGGTCTCGACCGCGCAGGCCTCGCCGTCCCCCGCCATGCAATCCTGCAGGGCCTGCTCATGAGCCGCGACGCGCTCCTGCCGCGTCTGCTCGCGCGCAATCTCGCCGCCGCCGATGAATCCGGCGGCCGTCACGATGCCGCCGGCCAGCATCATCAAGCCGCCGAGCGTGTACCCCCAGCCCGCCCGACGTCGCTGCATCCG
>CAMLNT010000191.1 GCA_946481425.1 uncultured Brevundimonas sp. | reverse complement strand
TTGTCCTTGAGGTAGCGGATGTTGGTCTCGCCGCGCAGGAACCACAGCAACTCGACGATGATGGAGCGCAGGTGCAGCTTCTTGGTCGTCAGGACCGGAAAGCCCTTTGACAGGTCGAACCGCATCTGGCGGCCGAAGACGCCAAGGGTGCCGGTGCCCGTCCGGTCGCCGCGCTCGGCTCCGTTCTCGAGGATGTCGGCCAGCAGGTTCAGGTACTGACGCTCGGGGTGATCGGCGTCGGCGGCCGTCTGCGCACCGGTGGCGGACTCGAGATCAGCGATGAGGGCCTGGGCGGTCATGACCCCCGAGTGTGTCCCTGATTCGCACGCGAGGGCAGGGGGTCGATTCGCTGGTCCACAGAAACCGCGCGTCCGGCGCTGAGCCTGACGAAGCCTTGACGTCAGGCGTCGATTTCGATCCCGACCGCGACGAGACGGTTGCCGGAATAGCGGGCGAAGAGCTGGCCGAAGATGCCCTCTCCACAGCCGAACCGGGACCGGACATGCAGCTGGTTGTCCGGGGAATAGACACCGGTCGAGCGGAACTGGCTCTGCTCGGTCAGCAGATTGGCCGCGCGCGTGCGGTCGGCGTCATCCTCGAAGCCCCAGGGCAGAGGGCCCTGACCGACGAAAACGAACTTGGAGACCACATAGCCGTCGACCAGCATATAGGTGACGCCCTGATCGTCGCGCAGCACACAGCCGGCGCTGGAGACCCCGGAGGCGCACTGCTCCACGATCGTCAGGCCCTGGGGCACTGCTTCGAGGCGCTGGCCGAAGGCCAGGGTCCCGAAGTCGTCGGCGCGGCTCAGCGCTTCGCAGGTCTGGGCTGCGGCGGGAGCGGCGAGGGCCGCCGCTGCGGCGGCGAGCACGGTCACAAAGGCGGTTCTCATGATTTCACCTTCAGTCTGGGGCCGTCGATCGCGGCCACGATGACGCTTGCGCCGACAGGCGGCGCCTCTCCCTCGATGTCCGCCGGCCATTCCGAGCCGGACACGAAGACGCGCCCGCGGCCATCGATGAAGCTCTGCACGACCTCGGCGCGCGCACCGATGAGGCGGGCGTTCCGGTCGTTGATGTCAGGTTCCTCGGGATTGACCCGCTTGATCAGCCGGCGCGAAGCCAGGGAGATGCCAAGGGTCAGGATCGCGAACAGCGCCAGCTCGACCACAAAGCCGAGATCAGGCGCGACCAGGGTGATGACCCCGACAAGACCCGCCGACACTGCCGGCCAAAGGAGCCACTCCGTGCCGGACGCGGCCTCGATGGCCAGGATCAGGCAGCCGAGGGCGATCCAGAGCCAGAAGGGCTGGGATTCATAGAGGGCGACGACGGCGTCCATCACCTACTCCGTGCGAGGAACCGAGCCGCGGCGCGGCTGCGGCGGTTGAGGAGCCTGGCGAGCCGGAGCGCTTTCGCGCCGGATCGCCTGTTGATCCCTGGCCAGGCCGACCAGCTCGCCCACGCCGGCGATGGTGCCGACCAGGGCGCCCATTTCAGCCGGGACGATGACGGTCTTCTGCGTCGGGCTGTTCGCAAGCTGCGAGAAGGCGTCGACGTAGCGTTGGGCCACGAAGTAGTTGATGGCGTTGACGTCGCCGCGCGCGATGGCCTCCGAGACCATGGCCGTGGCCTTGGCTTCGGCCTCCGCTTCGCGTTCGCGGGCCTCGGCGTCGCGGAAGGCGGCCTCCTTGCGGCCCTCGGCCTCGAGGATCGCGGCCTGCTTGGCGCCTTCGGCGCGCGCGATCGAAGCCTGCTTCTCACCGTCGGCTTCGGTGATGACGGCGCGGCGCTCACGCTCGGCCTTCATCTGGCGGGCCATGGCGTTGGTGATGTCGGTCGGCGGCGTCAGATCCTTGATCTCGATCCGGTTGGCCTTGACGCCCCACGGCTCGGTCGCCGCGTCGATGACCTGCAGCAGGCGGGTGTTGATGCTGTCGCGCTGGCTGAGGACTTCGTCGAGCTCCATCGAGCCCACCACGGTCCGCAGGTTGGTCATGCAGAGCTGGGCGATGGCGTACTGGAGATTGTCGACCCGATAGGCGGCGCGCGCGGCGTCCATCACCTGGATGAAGACGATGCCGTCCACCTTGACCATGGCGTTGTCCTTGGTGATGACCTCCTGGGTCGGCACATCAAGAACCTGCTCCATCATGTTCATCCGCCGACCGATTCGCTCGACGAATGGCGTGAGGAAGTGGATTCCGGGGGTCAGGGTCCGGGTGTATTTGCCGAAGCGTTCGACGGTGAATTCGCGTCCCTGAGGCACGACCTTGATGATCGAAAAGACCACCACGATCATCAGGATGACGACCGCCAATGCAAAATAGAACGCCAAATCAGCCTCCCGTGTCGTTGCCGCTAACGCTACCGCAGGGCAGGGGCACGCGCCACTGAAACCGGACGGACTAGGGGCGCACGTCAGAAGCTGTCACAACTCGCGCCGAGATGATGGCGAAGGTTCGGCGATTCCTGCCCCTGATGGTCCTGCTGCTGGTGGCAGGGGTGATCATTGCGTCCGGCGCCTATCGCTATCTGTCCTTCGAGGCGATCCAGCAGGCTGGCGAGGGACTTCGCGCGCAGGTCGATCGCAACTACCTCCCGAGCCTTGTCGTCCTGATGGCCGCCTTCGCGGTCCTGACGGCGAGCGTGACGCCCGGGGTCTTCTTCCTCACTATCCTGGCCGGCTACCTGTTCGGGCCGTGGGTCGGTGGGGTCGCCACCTCAGTTGCGGCGACGCTCGGCGCCCTTGCGGTCTATTGGGCCGGCGCCTCGGCGGCGCGCGACTGGCTCAAGCGACGTCTTGAGAGCAAGGGCGGCCTTCTGGCGCGCATCTGCGAGAGCATCGACCGCAACACCTTCTCCTATGTGCTGGCCGCCCGCCTGGTCGTCAGCGTCCCGTTTCACCTCATCAACATCGCCGCCGGGCTGATGCGGGTGCGGCTCAAACCCTATCTCTCGGCGACCTTCCTGGGGATCCTGCCGGCGCATCTGGTCTACTGCTGGATTGGCTCCAACCTTGGCTCCCTGACGAGTGAATCCGACCTGCGGTCGATGGCCGGAAAGTTGGCGCTCCCGCTGGCCGCGGTGGGCTTTCTGTCCATCGGATTGCCCCTTCTGATGCGCGTCTTCAGGTCGAGGAATCAGCCGCTTCAGGGCCGATAAGGCTTGTCCGCCCCGGAGCCTGGCGGTTAACAGGGCGGCATGGCCAGGCAAGATTCCTCTCCCCGCCGCTGGACTCTCGACTTTCTCAAGACAGAAGCCGCCGCGGGCGCTGTGCTGGGCGTTGCAGCGCTGTTGGCTCTTCTGGTCGCGAACTCCCCGTGGTCCTCGATTTACTTCGATACGCTGAAGACCGAGCACCCCTTCCAGCTCGGGGCCCTGCGCCTCGAGATGTCGCTGTCCGAGTGGATCAAGGAAGGGCTCATGGCCCTGTTCTTCCTCGTGGTCGGCCTGGAGATCAAATACGAGATCCTGCGCGGGGAACTGAGTGATCCCAGGAAGCTCGCCACGCCCGTGCTGGCGGCGATCGGGGGCATGATCGCGCCGGCCATCGTCTATCTTGCGGTCGTCCTGCCGGTCGGAGGCCCCCAGGCGGGCTGGCCGATCCCCCTGGCCACCGACATCGCCTTCGCCCTGGCCGTCTTCGCCATGGTTGGAAAGGGCCTGCCATCCTCGCTGCGTGTCTTTCTGCTCACGCTGGCGATCGTCGATGATCTCGGCGCGATCCTTCTGATTGCAGTGCTGTTCTCGGGCGGCGTCCAGTGGTTCCCGATCGCGGTGGCGGCGTTCCTGCTGCTTGTGGGCGGGATCTGGGCCCATCGCCGCCAGGTGTCCGCGCCCTTCTGGGTGATAGGTTTCGCCCTGGTCTGGTGGCTGGCCGTCGAAGCGAGCCTGTCGACGTCGCTCGTCGCCGTCGCCTTCGCCGCGATCGTGCCCGTGACGCCGCGGCGCCAGGACGGCCAGAGCCCACTCAAGGAAGCGATGCACGACCTGCACCCGTATGTCGCCTACATCGTTCTGCCGATCTTCGCCTTCGCCAAGGCCGGCGTCGTCCTGGGCGGCGTCAGCCTGGACCAGATGCTGGCCCCTCTGGTCGTCGGCGTTGCGCTCGGCCTTTTCGTGGGCAAGCAGATCGGCGTGTTCGGTTTCGCCTGGCTCGCCACGCGGATGGGCGTGGGCCAGCGTCCCTCCAGCGCGAGCTGGATGCAGCTTTACGGCGTGGCTTGCCTTTGCGGGGTTGGGTTCACCATGAGCCTGTTCATCGGGGCCCTGGCCTTCCCCGGCGCTATCGACTCACC